>CAMBJF010000006.1 GCA_945867875.1 uncultured Ruminococcus sp.
ATTCTAAACATTCTTTTGTTTTTTCAGCTGTCTACTTGACAGGGGGCACTTCAAATTACGGAACTCTACGCTTTGCTTATATGCTCCCCATTCCCAAAGCCTGCCTGCATATTCTGATAAGAGATGAGCTGAACGATGCAGTCCAAGCTGAACGAATAAGGAAAGAGCTGGCATTCTGCCGCAAAAACAGAAACAAAATACTCAGACAGGCAAGGCGCACTTATGACAGAATAATTTCAAATGTAAGTGAGTCACTGTCCCATAACTCCTGCGACTTTCTTCTCCTTGAAAAAGCATATCACGAATACCTCCTCCGAGCAGGAAAAAACATTGTCCGAAATAATATAAAACCCGATGATACCGCATATCATCGGGCAATTTTTATTCTTTCACCTTAATATTCCGTGTGTTCCTGCCTTTTTGAGAGTTTCGGTCAATGATGTCCCGAATCTCTGTTTCGACAGCCTTTACCTCCTCGTAAAACTCTGCCGCCGACACACGGTATGCGCCGTTTCCCAGGATTATGACCTGCTCCGCCCCGTCAGAGGTGGCAACACGCACACGATGCTCCTTTGCAAGCTCGTGAGATGCCTTTTCAATGTACATATCCGCAGTTTCCGCCTCTTTCGTGTAAATGACGGATATGCCGCCCACCTGCTCAACCTCTCTGTGGTCGCCTTTTATCTTGTAAGCGTCAAAAACAAGAATGACCTCGCATTTCTTATATCCCCTGTAATTGCACATAAGCTGTATCAGCCTGCTGCGGGCAAGGTCAAGGTCATCAGCCGCCAGCTTTTTAAGCTCGTCCCAGGAGAAAATTATGTTGTAGCCGTCCACAAGAAGATACACGGGGCCTTGGGGCAGCGGCTTTGCCTTGGTTTTCGGCGGCTCATACTCACGGCGCATTTTCGTCCGTGGGTCACGGTTTATCTTGCCGTAGGTGCGCTCGAAAATCGCCATAAGCTCGTCATCATCGGCGGGAGATACAGAAACACTGCGGCGGACAGGTTCATCATCTTCCCTGCTGTCCGATGCAAGGGAAATGCCGTTTTCAAGATGAGCATAATCCCTCACCTCGTCCCACTTGACGCCATATCCCGCACCGTGGGCGCAGAAAACGCTGTCGGCGGTGTTGTCAAGGTCGCCGTCCGCATCATAGCCGATATTTTCTATGACCTCCTCGGCGTTATGGCAGGGATAGTAGCCCTCAAAGACGCAGGTAAGCTGTCCTCTGCCCTTGGAATATCCCGAAACATCGGTGTGATAATCAGCCATTTCCGAAACGGGAGCTTTGCCTGTGATAACCGTAAATTCGCCGTCATTTTCGGGCGATGAAAACTCTCCGCCCATCTGCTGCAGATCATTCAGCGCCCTGCCCGTGCATTCGGCGGGAATGCGGAGGGTGAAGCTGTAAAACGGTTCAAGAAGAACGCTTTGGGCATATCTCAGCCCCATTCTCACCGCACGGTATGCCGCCTGACGGAAATCGCCGCCCTCGGTATGCTTAAGGCTCGCCCTGCCTGTGACAAGGGTTATTTTTATGTCCGTTATGGGCGAGCCTGTGAGCACGCCAATATGGGTCTTGTCGTGTAAATTTGAGAGGATAAGCCTCTGCCAGTTTCTGTCAAGCACATCTTCCGAGCAGTCGGAGCATATCTCAATGCCGCTTCCCGCAGGCAACGGCTCCATTAACAGATGCACCTCCGCATAATGCCGCAAGGGTTCGTAATGACCGATGCCAACCACTGGCGATGCGATAGTTTCCTTGTATGCGATGCTGCCCTTGTCAAACTGCACATCAATGCCGAAACGGTCTTTTATCACCGTGGTGAGCACTTCAAGCTGAATTTTTCCCATAAGGCTCACGTGAATGTCGCCGAATCTTGGGTCAAAGCTGACGTGGAGAGCAGGGTCCTCCTCTTCAAGGAGGAGCATATTTTTGTACATTGTGTGAACATCTACGCCTTGGGGCAAAACAAGCCTGTACGTGAGAACAGGCGCAAGGAGGGGTGATGTGCCCGCCTTTTCAAAGCCTATCCCCTGCCCCGCAAAGGTTTCGGCAGGCCCTGCGGCGGCAACAAGGCAGCCTGCCTCAGCCGTATCAACAGATGTAAACTTCGCTCCCGAATATATCCGCAGAGCCGTCACCTTTTCCCCGTTTATCTCCGAGCGTACTTTCAGACTGCCCCCCGTTATCTTCATATGAGTGAGGCGGGTGTTGTTTTCGGTGGTTATCTTATACACCCTCGCCCCGAAATCGCCGCCGTATTCGGGAAATTTCGCATATGCGGATATGCCGTCAAGGAGCTGGGTTATGCCCGTGAATTTCAGCGCCGAGCCGAAATAGCAGGGGAAAACATTCCTCTTACATACCGCCTCCCTGATGTCCTCATCGGGTATCATACCAGTTTCAAGAAAGCCGTTCATCATATTTTCGTCAAGCTCGGCAAGCTCCTCATACAGCGGAGTTTTATCCTCTCTTGGGGTAAAATCAACCACCTTATGGGAAAGCTTCGCCTGTAATTCCGCAAGCAAAAAATCCTTTCCCGTCACCGCAATGTCCGTCTTGTTCACGAAAACGAACACGGGAATATTATACCGTGCAAGAAGCCGCCATATCGTCTCGGTATGGCTCTGAACACCGTCAATGCCGCTTATCACAAGTATGGCGCAGTCAAGAACGGACAGTGCTCTTTCGGTCTCGGCGGAAAAGTCCGTGTGACCGGGAGTGTCAAGGAGAGTGTATTCAGCGCCGTTCAAGTGCATCACCGCCTGCTTTGCGAAAACGGTTATTCCCCTGCTGCGCTCAATGGCGTGGGTGTCGAGAAAGGAATCCCGCTTGTCCACACGTCCCGCTTTCCGCAGTTCGCCGCTGACAAAGAGCATCGCTTCCGATAAAGTTGTTTTTCCTGCGTCCACGTGAGCAGTCATTCCAATGACAAGTCGTTTCATAGCTTCATTCCCAAACAAAAAATTTCAGCATTTTTATTATAACACGGTCAATGTTTCCCGTCAAGCAAAAACCGCCGCACAAAAAGCCTGTGCGGCGGTTTGATCATTAACTGTTACTTTGTCACAGCTTTTGTGCTGTAATTACTTAAGAACAACGAGGTAAGGACCGCCTGCTGTTACGGAGAATGTGCAGGAACCGTCAGACTGTACCTTGGACTTTGCAATGCCCTTAAGGGAGTTTGTATCGGGATCATAGCGATATACAACAGCTGTGCAGCCGGAACGCTTGGTAGCGAACTTAACAGTAACGCTTGCCTCAGAGCCGAAAGAATCATAGTTGTTGGAAATACCGATCTGAGCCTTTGCAACAGCGTCCTTGGAAGCCTTGCTTACGAGCTTAGCAGGGATAAAGTCGATGTTGTACTGTGTGTAGATTATCATATCCTGAGCGGTATCAACATTCTTGCCGTTGATAGTCCACTTAACACCGTTGTCGAGAACGAATGTAACGCTTACATTCTTGCCGTCAAGAGCAGCGAGAACGTCCTTGGAAACAGTGCTTGCACCGTTCATATCTACCTTGATGTTGTCGCCCTTGGAAGCAGCGTTGATGTACTTGATAACAGTGCTCCAGCCTGCTCTGTTCTTCTTACCGTAGATGTAAGGCTCGCCGTCCTCAGCAGTCTTGTTGGAAACGGAAGTATTGTTCTGGTTGTTCTTCAGCTGATCACGGAGTGCATAGTAAGGATCAATGTAGCCGTAGTTGCTGTAGTAACCATAGTAATTGGTGTAAGCATTGCCGTAGTAGTTGTAGGGAACATATGTGATATCGGTTCCGAGAGCTGTTCCGCCTGCTGCCTTTGCAGCTTCGAGGGTGCCGTAATATGTGCCGTTGTAGTAATAGTAGTAGCCTGTGCTGTCAGTCTTGCCGTAGGGAGAATAGTAGATATCAACGCCTACTGTTCCGCCTGCGTCCTTAGCAGCCTGAAGTGTAGGATATGCAACACCGTTGTAGTAATACTTGTAGATAGAACCGTTAACGATAGTAGAGTTGCTGTTGTAGAGGTTTCCTACAGCAGTAACGTAGGAAGCATTTCCGTTGGAAGCGGTAACAGCTGCAGCATAGGAGCTGTAATACTTGCCTGTGTAGGAGCTGTAGAAATAACCGCTGTAATTGTAGTAGTTGTTATAGTAGCCGCCTGCATATGTAACATATGCGGAATTGCCCTTTGATGCGCTTACAGCGTCGGAATAGCTGCTGTAGTACTTGCCTGTGTAGGAGCTGTAGTACTTGCCGTAGCCGTACCAGTCATACCAGTAGTCACCGCCCATGTATGTTACCTTGGAAGCATCGCCGTTGGAAGCGCTGAGAGCTGCTGCATAGGTGCTGTAGTACAGACCTGTGCGGGAACTGTAATAACGGTTGTTTACAGCATAATTTCCAACATAGGTAACATACTTAGCCTGTCCGCCTGCTGCGGAAAGAGCATCGGCATAGGTCACATAGTACTTGCCTGTAAGAGAGCAGTAATAGCCTGTTCCTGTTGTGTAATAATTGTTGTTGATGTAGTAGGATCCGACATAAATCTCGGTAGGATTTGCAACGCCTGCTGCATCAGCAAGAGCCTTGGTGTCATAATACTTCTTGGATACGGAATCGTAGTACTTGAGAGAAGCACCGGAAGGGATCTTGCTTGAAGCGACAGCTTCCCACGCACCGTTGTTGTTGCCTGCGGCAGCAGCTGCATCATAGGGGCTGGAATAATAAATTCCGTTGTAATAATAGTAATAATTCTGAACTGCGGAAGCACTGAATGCCATCGCCTGAGTTGCCATCAGAAGAGCGGCAGCGGTAGCAGCGATAGATTTTGTTATCTTCTTGCTCATAGTAAAATCTCCTTTGCGTTTTATTCAAAAAATCATTTTGCCAATGTAAAAAAGCACATATAAACTGCACTTATCTTTATACAAGTTCATTATAACATATATTTCCCAAGTTGCCAATAGTTTTTTTGACAAATTTTATTACAATTTGGTTACATAATATTGTCATCTGCTATAATACGCATAATTTAAAAGAGGCTGGCGAAATATAAGTTTACAAAAAATCAACATCTGTCATGTTAGCATATGCTATACTATACTCATAAGGTATATTTACATTCATTCCCATATCAATATTTTTGTGGAGTGAATAAGTGCAGGCTGAATGTTCAGAATATAATAAGAAAGGCTGTGATATTATGGAAAGGATCGCATTTTATGACACCAAGCCCTATGACAGGGAACATTTTGACAAGGCAAACAAAAGCTTTGATATCCGTTATTTTGAGGATAAGCTTTCCACCGAAACAGTAGCCCTTGCCGACGGCTGCAAGGCTGTGTGCGCATTCGTGAACGACTGCCTTGATGCACGGGTCATCGAGGAGCTGACAAAGCGTGGAGTAAAGCTCCTGCTTATGCGCTGTGCGGGATATAACAACATCGACCTGAAATACGCTTCAGGGCGGCTCACCATTCTCCGAGTGCCCGCATATTCCCCCTATGCGGTGGCGGAGCACGCAATGGCACTTCTCCTGCTTTTAAACCGCAAAATTCACAAATCATATATCCGCACAAGGGACTTCAATTTCAGCATAAACGGCCTCACAGGCTTTGACCTCCACGGCAAGACCGCAGGCGTTATCGGCACGGGAAAGATAGGTCAGGTTTTCATCAGGATATGCAAGGGGTTCGGAATGAACGTACTTGCATATGACCCATATCCCAACGAAAAGGCAGCGGCGGACATCGGTTTTGAGTACACCGACAAAAACAGGCTTTTTGCGGAAAGCGACATCATCTCCCTCCACTGCCCTCTCACCAAGGACACAAGGTATATCATCGGTGAGGACAGTCTCAGGCTGATGAAAAGCTCGGCTTATATCATCAACACTTCCCGTGGAAAGCTCATCGACAGCGAAGCACTTCTTCGTGCCCTTAAAGAAAAGCGGATAGGTGCGGCGGGACTTGATGTTTACGAGGAGGAATCGGACTTTTTCTATGAGGACCGTTCAGGTGACATCATCGACGATGAGACCCTTGCCCTGCTCATTTCAATGCCCAATGTCATAATCACCTCCCATCAGGCATTTCTGACCGAGGAGGCGCTGAACGCCATTGCACAGGTAACTTTGTCCAACGCCGAGGAATTTTTCTCTGGTTCTGAAAAGCTTACCAATGAAGTGGTTTACGGAATGTAATTATATTAAACAAAAAGCAGGTATGCCGCAAACATACCTGCTTTTATAATTATACGTTAATTTTATTCAGCCAGCAGCTTCTCAGCGGAAGCAAGCTTTACGCAGATGCAGAAAAGTTCCATTGCCTTGCGGAGGTCATCAACAGAGGGATAAGAGGGCGAGAGACGGATATTTCTGTCCTCGGGGTCCTTCTTGTAGGGGAATGTTGCGCCTGCACCGGTGAGGACAACGCCGCCCTCCTTGCAAAGTCTTGCAACTTCCTTTGCACAGCCGTTAAGGGTGTTTACGGAGATGAAGTAGCCGCCCTTGGGAACGTTCCAGGTAAGGATATCGAGGTCGCCCAGCTGCTCGTTGAGCATCTTGATGACCATATCGAACTTGGGAGCGAGGATAGCCTTGTGCTTTTCCATATAAGCCTTAAGTCCCTCAGCGTTCTTGAAGTAGCGAACATGGCGGAGTTGATTTACCTTATCGTAGCTGATGTTCTGCATACCGAGGAGCTTGGATATCTGAGCAACATTGTTCTCGGAAGCCGCCATTACAGCAACGCCTGCACCGGGGAAGGTTATCTTTGAAGTGGAAGCGAACTCGAAGATCATATCCTCACTGCCGCACTTCTTAGCCTCGTCAAAAATGTTGAGAATGTGGTCGTGGTCGTCCTTAAGGTGGTGAATGCAGTAAGCGTTATCCCAGAAAATTCTGAAATCCTCTGCGGCGGGCTTTAATGCTGCAAAACGCTTTACAGTCTCATCGGAATAGGTGTATCCGTCGGGGTTGGAGTACATAGGAACGCACCAGATACCCTTGATGTCAGCATCGCTTGAAACGAGCTTTTCAACCATATCCATATCAGGACCTGTTGGGGTCATAGGAACGTTTATCATCTCAACGCCGAAGGTCTCGGTGATGCCGAAATGTCTGTCATAGCCGGGAACAGGGCAGAGGAACTTTACCTTGTCGCACTTGCCCCAAGGCTTCTTGCTTCCGTAAACACCGAACTGCATAGCTCTTGCAACGGAATCGTACATAAGAGTAAGGCTGGAGTTGCCGCCAACGATGATGTTTGCGGGGGTAACGCCCAGAAGGTCTGCAAAAAGCTTCTTAGCCTCGCCGATACCGGTAAGGAAGCCGTAGTTTCTTACATCAACGCCGTCCGCATCGGTAAGGTCGGACTTGCTGTTAAGTACATCGAGCATGGGCATACTGAGTTCAAGCTGCTCCTTGCAGGGCTTTCCTCTTGACATATCGAGCTTTAAGCCCTTAGCCTTGAAATCCTCGTATTCCTTTTTGCATTCGTCTCTGAAGGCTTCGAGCTGAGCCTTGTTCATATCCTTTAATGACATAATTTACTCCTTTCGGGAGAGTTTTGTGTTTTCCGCAAGGAAATTTCGGTCGGCAGACCGAAAAACAAAACTCGGTTTGAAAATCTTTGATTTTCAAACATTTCTCCCTTTCAATCTTTCGTAAAAACCCGCCACTCAAGCGGCAGTCCCTAAATATTATCCTTATATATAATATTACATTTCCCGCCGTTTTGCAAGTGTTTTAAAAAACTCCGTCAAATAGTTTTCACTTTATACACATTTGTCCTTGTATCACGGACACGTTTTCCTGTTATGTAAGTCTGTGCCTTACACTTCGCATTATATCATAACACAAGCGTTATGATAGTGTAAGCATTGTGATAACGCAAGCGTTATACATCAAAGTGTGCAGTACAGATTTGTCTCCCAGGCGGGGATATAAAGCAGGTGCCTGATGTACAGTTTTAACTGCGGATTTATTTCGTGCACCTTTAAGGGCAGCTCAAATATATCCTCATTCCGATGATACAGCGCACAGATAAGGCTGCTGCCTGCTTTGAGAGAGCTTTCGCAGCCCTCTATAGCCTCACATTCCGCTCCCTCAACGTCCATTTTTATAAGGGTGGCATTGCCGCAAAGGCTGTCCCCCGTCACGCCCATAACGGTTTTCAGCTTCACGCCGCTGTTATCCGTAAGCTTGGAGTTTCGCCCCGAACGGTCGGAAAAGGTAAGCTCAGTGTTATCATTCCACGCCGCACCGTTTATCAGAGTGATATTTTCCATACCCTCAGTGTTCTTGGTAAGCTTGCGGAAATTCCGTGTATCCGGCTCAACAGCATAGACATGGTCATATTTACCCTTTGTAAGTTCCGCAAATTCAATTGCAGTGTCGCCGTTGTATGCGCCCATATCTATATACCGCTCGTTTTCCCCGAGACGGATAATATTTTCCCATATGTCCGATTTTGGCACGGTGCAGTGATGCAGATAGTCGATTTTTCCGCTGATTCGGAAGTTTATAATGTCCGCAAAGGTCTGCCTTGACATATCATCTGTAAGAAGCTCATAGACTCTTTGCAGCTTCTCGGCATTTTCAAGGCAGTATTCATATGTGAACAGCCCGTCACCAACAACAGGAACATCGGGAGCTAAGAGGATACGCCGCTCCGCCATACCGCAAATGCGGCGGTACAGGCTTTCATAGCCCGCACCGAACGCAAGGACGATAACAAAATCGTCAATGATGTTTTCTATCTGCGAGAGGGTGTGAACAAGGTGTCCCTTGAAATAATGTCCCCTCACAAATTCATCGCTTGCGAAAAAGCCTGCGGCGGATATGCCGTATTCATCAAAGACCCTGAGTATCTTTTCCGCCCCGTCGCCCATTCCGTAAATGAAAACGGGCAGGTCGGTGTTTTTGAGGAAGTCCCAGGAATTTACCTTTTCGGTGATGAACTCAAGCATTGAAGTCGTCCTCATCGTGATGATGCTCACAGCCGTGGGGAGGCTCGCCCTGTATCATATCCCTGCCCCTGATGCTGTAATCATCACGCATTTTCTCCACCTGTTCGTCAAGGAGCTGCATAAGCTTCCTCGGGGCTTTTATGCTCTTTACCTCTTTCACGGGGGTGTCAGCATCTTTCACATTGATAACAACCGTTCCGCAGCCGAAAAGTCTCTCACCGAAGGGGAGCACAAGCTTTTTGTCGATAACTCTGTAAAGGTCGAACTCGTCCTCCTCAATGGTGAAAAAGCCCTTGCGGGTGATGAATTTCTTTTCCGTCAGGAAATATCTCGTAAAGGATATGGGCAGTCCGAAGATCGTCCGCTTCTTGTCTGTCCAGATGTAGTCAAAATCGGCTTTCATACAGCTTCCCCTTTCCCATATTTATACTAATCACTTAAGCGCAGCCATTGCCCTCTTGCCGATATCGTGGCGGTAGTGAGCATTCTCAAAATGTATCTTCTCCACAGCCTTGTAGGACTTTTCAAGAGCGGCAGGAAGAGTGTCGCCTGTTGCGGTAACGCCGATAACACGGCCGCCGTTGGTGTAGAACTTGCCGTTTTCATACTTAGTGCCTGCGTGATATACAAATACGCCGTCAACCTGTCCCTTGTCGTCCATACCGCTCATTTCGATTCCCTTGGGGTATGACTGAGGATATCCGCCCGATGCCATTACAACACAGGTGCAGTATTCCTTTTTCCACTTGATGTCCATATCGGAAAGCTTGCCGTTGTAAATTGCCTCGAAAATATCATAAAGGTCGCTGTCAAGGAGAGGGAGGACAACCTGTGTCTCAGGGTCGCCGAAACGGCAGTTGTATTCAATTACCTTAGGGCCCTTGGGAGTTATCATAAGTCCGAAATAGAGACAGCCCTTGAAAGTCCTGCCCTCGACGTTCATAGCGTTGATGGTAGGCAGGAATATCTTTTCCATGCACTCCTTGGCAATATCCTCAGTGTAATAGGGATTGGGGGCAACAGTGCCCATTCCGCCTGTGTTCAGTCCCTCATCGTTGTCAAGAGCACGCTTGTGGTCCATAGAGGATATCATAGGAACAACAGTCTTTCCGTCTGTGAATGAGAGCACGGATACCTCAGGGCCTGTGAGAAATTCCTCGATAACAACGGTAGCACTGCTGTCGCCGAACTGTCTGCCGTCGATCATAGACTTTACAGCCTCAACAGCCTCCTCCTCGTTCTGAGCGATTATAACGCCCTTACCGAGAGCAAGGCCGTCAGCCTTGATAACAGCGGGATAGCTGTTCTGCTTTTTGAGATATTCGATAGCGGAAGCGCTGTCGGAGAACACCTCATAGAACGCAGTGGGGATATTGTACTTCTTCATAAGCTCCTTGGAGAACACCTTGCTGCCCTCGATGATAGCCGCAGCCTTGTTGGGGCCAAAGGTCATAAAGCCCTCAGCATTAAGAGCGTCAACCATTCCGAGAACCAGAGGATCATCGGGAGCAACTACCACCATATCAACGGAAAGCTTCTTTGCAAGAGCCACAACGCCCTCGATATCAGTAGCCTTAACGTCAAAGCACTCAGCATAGCGGGAAATGCCGCCGTTGCCGGGTGTGCAGTATATCTTATCCACCTTGGGAGACTCTGCGAGCTTCATAATAATGGCGTGCTCACGTCCGCCTCCGCCAACAACCAATATTTTCATATTATCAATTCCTTTCAAGCGCTGTGATTTCTTGCATATGCATATACCGCCGAAGCCGCTATGGTTATTGCAGCCCCGCCGTAAAACAGCCATGACAGCAGGCTCACGGGCACGGAGAAAAGGCTCAGATATACAAGTCTCTCCGAACCGAGCAATGCCTCTTCCATTCTCTGCCTTGTGTCAGCAATATACACTGCTATTGGCATAAGACCCGTTATAATTGACGCAATCACAAGGGGCATATACACCCCTTTGCCCTTGGAAACAAGACCGTTTGCGGCAGTTATAACAACACTTCCTATGCACATAATAACGGCAGAGTGAAGAACGAGCTTTTCAGAGCTGTCTATGGTCATTCCGTCCGCCAGAAGCGTAACTATTTCTTTCTGAGACATAGACATCCGCAGAAGTATAAGCACCCACAGCACCATAATTATCTCAGAAACAATAACAGCTATCCTGACAGATCTTGGTACACTGAATTTCTCCATACAGCACCCCACACCTTACTTCAGCACAATGGTATCCATGATAGCTTCAAAATCGGGAAGAACCCTCTCAGTTTCGCCTTTCTTTGCGGTAAGGGTAACAACAGTCTGCTTTCCGCCCTTGAGGAAGATGTACTGTATCATATCCATTTCCATTCCCGCCTGCTCGGTGGCAACTGTTATCTTAAGAGAGTCATTTCCGTTTACGGTAACGCCCTCCCAGCCTTTGCACTCGTATGCATCAACGCCGTCATAGCTTTCAGCCATAAGAGGGCCGAGAGTATCAGCGTCCATATCAACCTCCGTGCCGATATCCTGAGTCACGATATTGAAGTTTGTGGCAAAATCGCTGTCAGCATCAGCATTGTAAACGAACATTGCATCGCACATATCAACATATTCCTGAGCGGTAAAATCAAGTCCGTTGTCCAGTCCCTCAGCCACCTCAGCGGCAGCCTGAACATATTTCTTGGCATCAGTCCACTTGTCCGCATCAACTGAGATAGTGTAAAAGCTGCCGTCATAAAGCGGGGACTGCTCTGAGTCGGAAGCGGCTTCGCTGTCGGTCTCAGATTCTGCTTCGGTCTCGGCATCAGTTTCAGCCTCACCCTCTGTTTCAGCAGATGTCTCTGCCTCGGAAACAGTCTCGGAAACGCTCTCGGTCACATCGGCTGTATCTGCCGTATCGGCAGCATTGCCCCCTGCGCAGGCAGTGAGCATAAGCATTGCTGCCACAGCCGCCATAATTTTCTTGTTCATCAGATTTATGTCCTTTCTTAAAACAGGAATGGGGCTATACGCACCCATTCCATAAATATGTCTATCAGTGGTGGAAAAGTCTGATTCCTGTGAATGCCATTGCAATGTTGTACTTGTTGCAGGTCTCGATAACGTTGTCGTCACGGATAGAGCCGCCGGGCTGTGCAATGTACTCAACGCCTGACTTGTGAGCTCTCTCGATGTTGTCGCCGAAGGGGAAGAATGCATCGGAACCAAGGGCAACGCCAGTGTTCTTTGCGAGCCACTCCTTCTTTTCCTCACGGGTAAGCACCTCGGGCTTCTCGGTAAATACCTTCTGCCACTCGCCGTCTCTCAGAACGTCCTCGTACTCATCGCCGATGTAAACGTCAATGGCGTTGTCACGGTCAGCACGTCTAACATCGTCCTTGAAAGGAAGTGCCATTACCTTGGGATTCTGTCTGAGCCACCAGTTGTCAGCCTTCTGACCTGCAAGACGTGTGCAGTGGATACGTGACTGCTGACCTGCACCGATACCGATAGCCTGTCCGTCCTTAACGTAGCAAACGGAGTTGGACTGGGTGTATTTGAGGGTGATAAGTGAGATAAGAAGGTCTCTCTTCTTCTCGTCGGGAATAACCTTGTTGTCGGTAACGATATTTTCAAGGAGAGTATTGTTGATATCAAGCTCGTTTCTGCCCTGCTCAAAGGTAACGCCAAACACCTGCTTGCGCTCGATAGGAGCGGGAACATAGCTTTCGTCTATCTTGATTATGTTGTAAGTGCCCTTTCTCTTGGACTTGAGAATTTCAAGAGCCTCATCGGTATATCCGGGAGCGATAACGCCGTCGGAAACCTCACGCTGTATCATCTTTGCGGTGCATACGTCGCACACATCGGAAAGAGCAATGAAATCGCCGTAGGAGGACATTCTGTCAGCGCCTCTTGCTCTTGCATATGCGCAGGCAAGGGGAGAAAGCTCGCCAAGGTCATCTACCCAGTAAATCTTAGCAAGAGTGTCGGAAAGAGGGAGACCCACAGCAGCGCCTGCGGGAGAAACGTGCTTGAAAGATGTAGCCGCAGGGAGACCTGTAGCCTTTTTCAGCTCTCTTACAAGCTGCCAGCCGTTGAACGCATCAAGGAGATTGATGTAGCCGGGCTTGCCGTTCAAAACCTCGATAGGGAGCTCGCCCTCCTCGATGAAAATTCTTGAAGGCTTCTGATTGGGGTTGCAACCGTATTTTAACTGCATTTCCTTTGCCATTTTAAACCATTCCTTTCGATTTGGAAAAATTATTCGCTTTTAGCGTACTTGTTGATGATGCGGGATTCAGCCTTGCCTGTGGCAATGTCGATGTATCTTACAAAGAGGGAGACCTTGTTGTCCTCATTGAGAGCGTTCCATACCTTGGAAGCAAACTCGTCAATGCTGTCATTGCCGATCTCCACCTTCTTAGGCTCGCCCTCGAAGCTGGGAAGAGGATTGCCGTCGCCCATATAGGTGTGGATAAAGTGACCATAGCCGCTGACAGGAGCGGTGTAGGTGTATGTAAATCTCTCGCAGCAGTCGGGGTTGCCGTCTGCGGATTTGAGGATAGACATTGCGTAGTTGTATCCGCCGTTCTCGATGTGCATAATGCCCGAGATTCTCGGTGTGTAGTTGGGAGCGTCGTCCTCATATTCTCTTGTTCTGAGGGACTGCTCAAAGGTCTGCTGCTTGTCCATAAGCTCGTAAATGGTATCGGTCTGATCGCCGTTTGTAACGATAGTCTTGTTTCCGAGAACTCTTACGGGAGAGTAGATGATAAGGTGGGGATCGGAAAGCTTTGAGGGGTCGGCAGCCTCGGTCTTTATTCCGTCAGCAGTTTCGGTGAAAACTCTGTTGCGGGAGTTAACGCTTCTGCCCATAATGAAATATGCTGTAACGGCAGTCTTTCCGTCAGCAGATCTGCCGATAACGATCCCTCTGCCGGGATATGCGTTTGAGCTGAGCTCATTTTCAAGTGATAATGTTTTCATTTACATATCGTCCTTTCGGTATTGATGTGACCCAGATAACAGGTCGTCTTATATGGTATAATGACCTTTCCGCCCTTTTCATAGCGATAAAAGATATCTGTAAGAGTCTCTCGGATATATCCATACCCCTCCTGCCCCTCGTTCGGGACATATGAGCGGGAGAAATTATCCCCAAGAAAGCGTTCAAGGTCATATTCTTCATCAAAAAAATATTCGGTGTATTCGCAGCCTAAAAGGTACTGATTTTTAATAAATCTGTCCCCGTCACCCTCGGACATAAGCCCTGCGTGACCGCTCTTGAAATTCGGACACCGCCGTTTCATAAGCATATCCCGCTCGTGGATAAGAGGACAGCTCTCACGCCCATTGAAAATAAGCGAGACATATTTATTGCCGGTAAGTATCCTTTGACATTCCTCTGCAAATTTTCCCGCATCGAACCGGTGAAATGCAGTTGCCGCCGTGACCAGCCCCACAGACCTGTCAGGGAGATTGGTTTCCTCAGCAGTGCCCTTTACTGCACTGATGTCACCGTTTCCCGATAACATCATTCGGAGCATATCCGCATTTGGCTCGACCGCAGTGACCCTCCACGGCTTTGTCATCAGCAGGCGGGTAAATATCCCCGTGCCTGCACCGATGTCCGCAGCACTGTCCGTCTGTGCTCTGTCGTAAAGATATCCGATAAGCTCCGTGGGATATGAGGGACGGAATTTCGCATAATCCGCCGCTTTCCCCGTGAATTTATCCTCATTCATCAACAACAGCCACTCCGTCAACCACCTTTACCTTGTCACGGCAAAGGAGCGAAACAGCGTGGGGCAGAATTTTCCACTCAGCCTGCTCCATAACACGTCTCTGGAGCACCTCAGGAGTGTCACCGTTTTTCACCTCAACAGCTTTCTGGAGAATGATAGGACCGCCGTCGCATACCTCTGTAACAAAATGAACGGTGGCACCCGTCACCTTAACGCCCCTTGCAAGAGCCTCCTCGTGGACTTTAAGTCCATAGTAGCCCTTTCCGCAGAACGAGGGGATAAGCGCAGGGTGAACATTCACCATTTTATAAGGATAAGCACGGCACACCTGCTCGTCAAGAATGGTCATAAAGCCCGCATAAACGATGATGTCAGCGTTTTCGGCTTTAAGAGTGTCAAGCATAGCCTTGCTGTAAGCGTGGCTGTCGGCATAGTCCTTTCTTGGGAGAACAATACCCTTTATGCCGTTCTGCGCCGCCCTTTCAAGAGCATATGCCCCCTCCTTGGAGGAGATGACGCAGGTAATCTTTCCGCCCTCTATCTCTCCCCTTTTCTCAGCGTCGATAAGAGCCTGAAGATTGGTTCCGCCGCCCGAAACCAGTACAACAATATTTTTCATATGCATAAAGCCTTTCTTTTAATCGAAAAATCCGTTTTCGCCCGAGGAATCGTCAAGCTCCCCCGCCGCCTTGAAGCTGAATGCGGCTGCGGCGATGTAAAGAGCGTCGCCGAACACCGAAAACAGCGCCATACCCTTTGCAAAACCCAAGAGCGGGAGGCTGCTGCCCCGTTCAAAAAAAGCACTAATGAATCCCGTTACTCCGCCTACAGTAAAAAGCATAAGCACGAAAGCAATGCTGCCTATGAGGGATATTATATAAAGCACCCCTGCCGCCTTTGCGCCGTTTTTCTTAGGCTTTCCGTTTATCGCCCAACTTATTATGGTCGCCACTATGCCGAAAAGATTCAGCGAGCATATGGACCACACAAGAGCCACCGAGCCTGCCGCCACAGCTTTTTTAAGATTAGAATTGTTCATATATATCTGTCCCTTTTAAAAATGCGGCTGTAAGCAATTGCCACAGCCGCACATCGGCACATATTTACTTATCTCAGCAAATAATAACGCCCTCATTGCTTTCAACCAGCTCGCCCATAACATAAGCGTCCTCGCCGGCAGCCTTGATAGCGCTGATAGCCTTGTCAGCGTCATTCTTGTCAACAACAACGGTCATACCAACGCCCATATTGAAGGTGTTGAACATATCCCTCTCAGGAATTTTGCCTGTCTTTGCGATAAGGTCGAAGATGGGGAGCACCTGAACGGCACTTCTGTCAATCTTAGCGGAAAGACCTGCGGGGAGGGAACGGGGAATGTTCTCGTAGAAACCGCCGCCTGTAATGTGGCTTATGGACTTGACCTGAACGCTGTCGATAAGCTTCATAACAGCCTTAACGTAAATTCTTGTAGGAGTGAGAAGGCTCTCACCGAGAGTTGTTCCAAGGTCGGACTGATGTCTTGCAAGGTTCTGCTCGGTAACGGAGAATACCTTTCTTACCAGTGAGAAGCCATTGGAGTGAACGCCGCTGGACTTAATGGCGATCATAACGTCTCCTGCCTTCTGAGTTGTGGGGTCGAGTATCTTGTCCTTGTCAACAACGCCAACAGTGAAGCCTGCAAGGTCATACTCGTCCTCAGGCATAAGACCGGGGTGCTCCGCAGTCTCGCCGCCGATAAGAGCACATTCAGCCTGAACACAGCCCTCAGCAACGCCCGAAACTATCTGAGCTATCTTCTCGGGATAATTCTTTCCGCAGGCAATGTAGTCGAGGAAGAACTGAGGCTTTGCGCCGCAGCAGATAACATCGTTCACGCACATTGCAACGCAGTCGATACCCACAGTATCGTGCTTGTCAAGGAGGAAAGCGATCTTTATCTTTGTTCCAACGCCGTCAGTACCCGAAACGAGAACGGGCTTTTTGATGTTTGTAACATCAAGCTCGAAGAGACCGCCGAAGCCGCCGATGCCTGACAGAACGCCGTTTGTCATAGTTCTTGCAACGTGAGCCTTCATAAGCTCAACAGCCTTGTAGCCGGCGGTTACGTCAACGCCTGCTTCCTTGTAGCTTTCGGAAAAACTTTTCATTTTATAACAACCTTTCTCACGAGTGTTTTCCGCATAAGCGAAAAACGCCCGTCGGAAAATCTATCACTTTTTCTTGATCTTGAATTCAAACTTGTCCTTGGGAATTTCCTTGGGAACAGGTGCGGGATATTCTCCCGTAAAGCAGCCGTCGCAGAAATCACAGGCATCATTGTCCGTAAGACTGTTGACAGCCTCAACGCTCAGATATCCAAGCGTGTCCGCACCGATCTCCCTGCATATCTCAGGAATGGACATACGACAGGCGATAAGGTTTTCCTTGCTGTCGATATCTGTTCCGAAGAAACAGGGATTTGTAAAGGGCGGGCAGGAAATTCTCACGTGTATCTCCTTAGCCCCCGCTTCACGGATAAGATTTACTATTCGTCTTGAGGTAGTGCCTCTGACAATGCTGTCGTCTATAAGTACCACACGCTTGCCCTTGACAGTCTCTCTCACCACATTCAGTTTTATTTTCACTGAATTGGTGCGTTCTGTCTGATTGGGCTGGATAAATGTTCTTCCCACATAGCGGTTCTTGATAAATCCCACGCCGTAGGGAATGCCCGATGCATTTGAAAATCCGAGAGCAGCGTCAAGTCCGCTGTCGGGAACGCCTATGACCACATCAGCGTCAACGGGGTGCTCCTTCCAGAGATATTCCCCTGCCTTGAGACGTGCCTTGTGAACGCTCGAACCCTCGATAACGGAGTCGGGACGTGCAAAATACACATACTCAAATACACAAAGCTTTGGCTTTGGAGTAATGTGAGTCTCAATGGAGCGCAGACCGTTCTCGTCGATAATGACTATCTCGCCGGGGCGGATATCTCTTACAAATTCCGCACCGATGCTGTCGAAAGCACAGGTCTCCGATGCCACAACATACGCATTACCAAGCTTTCCGATAGAAAGAGGTCTGAAACCGATAGGGTCTCTTGCAGCGATAAGCTTCTGAGGGGACATTACCACAAGTGAATATGCACCCTTTATCTTAGCCATAGCCTTCTCCACAGCCTCTTCAATTGAGGAGCACACAAGGCGCTGCTCGGTTATGGCGTAGGAGATGACCTCGGTATCATTTGTGCTGTGGAAAATAGCGCCCTTGAGCTCATATTCAGTCCTCAGCTCATATGCATTTGTGAGATTTCCGTTGTGAGCGATAGCCAGAGGACCTTTAACGTGGCGCACAACAAGGGGCTGGGCATTTGAACGGTTGCTGTTGCCCGTTGTTGAGTAGCGGACGTGTCCAATGGCGATATTGCCCTCGCCAAGAGCCTCCAGCCTGTCCTTGTTAAAGACCTCGTGAACAAGTCCAAGGTCCTTGTGATAGCTAAATACGCCCGAATCGTTCACAACGATTCCGCAGGACTCCTGACCTCTGTGCTGCAAAGCATAAAGACCCATATAGGTCTGCATAGCCACATTTGTATCATCGGGACTGTATATGCCGAAAACTCCGCATTCTTCGTGGATACTGTTAAACAATCAGATCAACCCTTTCCGTTCCAGCAATAGCTGCACAGCTTCTCCGCAGGCAGACCTACTGCACGGACGGTACCTTCAAGAGACTGGAACTCCAGCGAAGTGAGCTTCAGTCTGCGGCAGATCTCGTCTCTGAGCTTTTTGCCCCGCTCTGTTGAGCTGTTGCTGTACTCCTCGATATATTTGACACCTTCGGTGCCCTCAAGTTCGTCGATAATTTTGCGTGCAATGAGGTCAAGCTCTGATGTGCTTCTCGAGAAATTCAGATGTTTGCAGCCATACATAATGGGAGGACAGGCAGATCTCATATGTACTTCCTTAGCGCCGTTTGCGTAAAGAAATTCCACCGTCTCTCTCATCTGAGTGCCGCGAACAATGCTGTCGTCAACAAAGAGGAGCTTCTTTCCCTCGATAAGCTCGTGAACGGGAATAAGCTTCATTTTTGCCACCTGGTTTCTGATAGTCTGATTCTGAGGCATAAAGCTTCTGGGCCAGGTGGGGGTGTATTTGATAAAGGGTCTTGCAAAGGGAATTCCGCTTCGGTTGGAATATCCGATAGCGTGGGGGATACCCGAATCAGGAACGCCGCATACATAGTCAACGTCGGGAAGAGCGCCGTTTTTGATATCGGTCTCAGCCATAATTTCGCCGTTGCGGGTGCGCATAGTTTCAACGGTAACGCCCTCGTAGACCGAGTTGGGATAGCCGTAATATGTCCACAGGAATGTGCATATCTGCATATCTGTGTGGCCATCCGCAAGCACTTCAACCCCGTCGGCGGTTATCTTAACGATCTCCCCGGGGAGCAGCTCACGGTATGTCTCATAGCCCAGTTTCTGGAAAGCAAAGGACTCGAACGAGCAGCAGTAGCCGTCATCACGTCTGCCTATTATAATAGGAAGTCTGCCCTTTGCGTCTCTTGCGGCGATGATGCCGTCCTCGGTCAGGATAAGCAGGGAAACGGTTCCGTCGATTCGCTCCTGCATATATCTGATACCGTCGGCAAAATTGTCCTTCTGAGCGATAAGTGAGCCGATAATTGAGCTGGAATTTACCTTTCCGCTGCTCATGGCTTCAAGGCTTGCGGAGCAGTCTCTGAGTATCTCAGACCTGAGCTCCTCCGCATTATTTATGATACCGATATTGCACACTGCGTAAAGACCAAGCTTTGAACGCAGAAGAATGGGCTGGGGGTCTGTATCGCTTATGCAGCCGATACAGAGCTTGCCCTCCATCGCAGCAATATCATTTTCAAATTTTGTTCTGAAAGGAGAGTTTTCAATGCTGTGGATACTGCGCTGAAAGCCTCTCTCGGGGGAATAGGCAGTCATACCGCCACGGCGTGTGCCAAGGTGGGAATGATAGTCAACTCCGAAGAATACGTCGCTTATGCAGTCATTTCTTGATGCTGCTCCGAAAAAGCCGCCCATTCGCTTATTCTCCCAGAATACGCTTCATCATTTCCTGATAAGCTTCCTCTACGCCGCCCATATCTCTGCGGAAACGGTCCTTGTCAAGCTTCTCGTGGGTTGTGCTGTCCCAGAAACGGCAGGTGTCGGGAGAAATTTCATCAGCAAGGAGAATCTGACCGTGGAATCTGCCGAACTCGATCTTGAAGTCGATAAGGTCAATGTTGTGCTCCTTGAAGAACTTAAGCATAAATGTGTTAACAGCAAAAGCATACTTGGAAATGGTGTCAATTTCCTCCTGAGTAGCGAGGCCTAGACCGAGAGCATAGTAGCTGTTGATGAAGGGGTCGCCAAGGTCATCGTTCTTGTAGCTGAACTCGAGAGTAGGCTGCTTGAGAGGAGTACCCTCAGCAATGCCGAGCTTCTTGGAGAAGCTGCCTGCTGCAACGTTTCTTACAATAACCTCGAGGGGAACGATCTCGACCTTCTTAACGATGGTCTCTCTGTCGCTGATTTCCTCAACAAGGTGAGTGGGAATGCCCTCCTTTTCAAGAAGCTTGAACATAAAGTTGGTCATCTTGTTGTTGATAACGCCCTTGCCTCTGATAGTGCCCTTCTTTTCGCCGTTGAAAGCGGTAGCATCGTCCTTGTAGTCAACGATAACATAATCGGGGTTGTTTGTAGCAAAAACCTTCTTAGCCTTGCCCTCGTAAAGCTGCTCGCCCTTGATAATGTTTTCCATAGTAATATCCTCCTGTAAATTTATACAAATATATTTATATGATTTTGTCAGAAATTACAGCTCATCAACCATTTTCTGGAGCTTTTCATTCTTGGCAATAACGCCGTTTATCATATCCTGCTTTGCATTTTCAAGCTTTTCAGCGAGTGTATCATCTGAAAGAGCAAGCATCTGGATAGCAAGAACAGCCGCATTTTTCGCACCGTTTACCGCAACAGTGGCAACAGGGATACCCGATGGCATCTGAACGGTGGCAAGAAGAGCGTCAAGGCCTTCAAAAGACGACTTTATGGGGATACCGATAACGGGCAGGGTGGTGTGACCTGCGATAACGCCTGCAAGATGAGCCGCCATTCCCGCAGCGCAGATAATAACGCCGAAGCCCTGATCCTTTGCCTGAGAAGCAAAGATAGAAGCGAGCTCGGGTGTGCGGTGAGCGGACATAACCTTAGCCTCAACGGGCACGCCATACTTTTTAAGCTCTGCGATACAGTCCTTAACAATAGGGAAATCGCTGTCAGAACCCATTATTACAGCAACTTTTTTCAACTACATCAATCCTTTCGACCTAAAACAAATAAAACTGCGGCAGACCGACCACAGTTACTTTTGTTTACAGCTATACAGTTAAAAAAGAGTGCAGAACTCCCATAGCCCTCAGAAATGATGACTGAGAACCGCCGCCCATATATCCTGAGATTTTAAGATATACCAAGCTGAACATAACGGAAATTCCTCCACAAGTTTCCTGTGCCAATGCACACTGATACATCTATATTGTAACTTATTTAAAGGCAAATTGCAAGCCTTTATGACAAAATAATCAGAGATTTTAAAAATTTTACAAAATTCAGGTAATAAGAATGTTTGGCAATGTGTAAAGCGCAGATTTGTTAATAACTGCAAAACAAAAAAATATAAATTTCCTCTTGCATTTTTCTGATTTTATGTTAAAATAGTAGTATGAAGCTGCGGCAAAATCCGCCGCACAATTTTTAAGGAGGTACATACAATGGCTTACAAAATTTCCGACGATTGCATCAGCTGCGGTGCTTGTGCAGGCGAATGTCCTGTCAGCGCAATTTCCGAGGGTGACGGCAAGTACGTTATCGACGCTGATACCTGTGTTGACTGCGGTTCCTGCGCAGATGTCTGTCCTGTTGGAGCACCCCAGGGCGAATAATCAGAAATATATCTGAATTTTATCAGAGCCTTGTGATCATCACAGGGCTCTGTTTTTATATCTAACCCAAAATACAAAAATACAAAAAGCCTCTCCCCGAAGGGAAAGGCTTTGATTTGTTTAAGGGATAAGATTATTCGTTGATCTTAGTAACAACGCCTGATCCTACTGTACGGCCGCCCTCACGGATAGCGAAACGGAGACCTTCCTCAATAGCGATAGGAGTGATAAGCTCAACCTTGATCTCAACGTTATCACCGGGCATGCACATTTCCTTATCAGCAGGAAGCTCGATAACGCCTGTAACGTCAGTTGTTCTGAAATAGAACTGAGGTCTGTAGTTGTTGAAGAAAGGAGTATGACGTCCGCCCTCTTCCTTCTTCAGAACGTAAACCTGACCGCTGAACTTGGTGTGGGGGTGAATGGAACCGGGCTTACAAAGAACCTGACCTCTTTCGATTTCAGTTCTCTGGATACCACGGAGAAGAGCACCGATGTTGTCGCCTGCCTCAGCGTAGTCGAGGATCTTTCTGAACATCTCGATACCTGTAACAACAGTAGACTTAGTGTCCTTGATACCAACGATCTCAACAGTATCGTTAGTCTTGAGCTGGCCTCTTTCAACTCTACCTGTAGCAACAGTACCACGACCGGTGATGGTGAATACGTCCTCAACAGGCATAAGGAAGGGCTGATCAGCCTTTCTGTCAGGAGTAGGAATATAAGTGTCAACAGCGTCCATAAGCTTCTTGATGCACTCATACTCAGGAGCCTCAGGATCCTTGGACTCGGACATAAGAGCCTGGTAAGCAGAACCGATGATGATAGGAGTATCATCGCCGGGGAACTCGTACTTATCAAGAGTCTCACGGATATCCATCTCAACGAGCTCAAGGAGCTCAGGATCGTCAACCTGGTCAGCCTTGTTCATGAATACAACGATGTAAGGAACGCCAACCTGACGAGCGAGAAGAAGGTGCTCCTTGGTCTGAGCCATAGGACCATCAGTAGCAGCAACTACGAGGATAGCACCGTCCATCTGAGCAGCACCGGTGATCATGTTCTTAACATAGTCAGCGTGGCCCGGGCAGTCAACGTGAGCGTAGTGACGATTATCAGTCTCGTACTCAACGTGAGCAGTGTTGATTGTGATACCTCTTTCTCTCTCCTCGGGAGCCTTATCGATATCAGCATAGCCTTCGAACTGAGCCTGACCCTTAAGGGAAAGATACTTTGTAATAGCAGCGGTAAGAGTAGTCTTGCCGTGGTCAACGTGACCGATGGTACCAATGTTTACGTGGGGCTTGGTTCTTTCAAAATGTGCCTTTGCCATTGGAAAATTCCTCCTTTAAATTTAGGTTTAAATAGCTTATGCTATCATTTTAACAGATTTGCATTTAAAATGCAAGCCTATTTTGTAAATTTTCGTAAAAAATTACAAATATTCTAAAATCAGTTTGCCTTGTTTCTTGCAGACATGATTTTTTCAGCAACAGATCTGGGCACCTCTGTGTAGCTGTTAGGCTCCATAGAATACTGACCACGGCCCTGTGTCTTGGAACGGAGGTCATTGGAGTAACCGAACATCTCAGAAAGAGGAACGAGAGCGTCAACCTGAGCTGTGCCGTTGTTTGTCTCCTGACCGAGGATCTGACCACGGCGGGAGTTGAGGTCACCGATTACAGTTCCCATAAAGTCATCGGGAACGATAGCGGATACCTTCATGATAGGCTCAAGAATGCAGGGATCAGCCTTCTTCATAGCTTCCTTGAACGCCATAGAACCGGCGATGGAGAATGCCATTTCGGAGGAGTCGACTTCGTGGTAGGAACCATCGTAAAGAGTAACCTTTACGTCAACGACCTGATAGCCTGCGAGAACGCCTGCCTTCATAGCGCCCTGAATACCCTTGTCAACAGCGGGAATGTACTCCTTAGGAATAGCACCGCCGACAACGGCATTGATAAACTCGTAACCCTTACCGGATTCGTTAGGCTCAACCTTGATCTTAACGTGACCGTACTGACCCTTACCACCGGACTGACGAGCGTACTTGTGATCAACATCAGCAAGCTTCTTGATAGTTTCCTTGTAAGCAACCTGAGGCGCACCAACGTTTGCCTCTACCTTAAACTCTCTGAGGAGACGGTCAACGATGATATCGAGGTGAAGCTCACCCATACCGGCGATGATAGTCTGTCCTGTTTCCTCATCTGTCCAGGTTCTGAAGGTGGGGTCTTCTTCTGCAAGCTTTGCAAGACCGATACCCATCTTCTCCTGACCTGCCTTAGTCTTAGGCTCGATAGCGAGCTGGATAACAGGCTCAGGGAATTCCATAGACTCGAGAATAATGGGGTGCTTGGGATCACAGAGAGTATCACCTGTAGTAGTATTCTTAAGGCCTACACAAGCTGCGATATCGCCTGAGTAAACAGTTTCGATATCCTTTCTGTGGTTTGAGTGCATCTGAAGGATACGTCCCATTCTTTCGGAACCGTCCTTAGTTGCGTTAAGAACAGTAGCACCTGCGTCAACAGTACCGGAGTAAACTCTGAAGTAGCAGAGCTTTCCAACGAAGGGGTCTGTTGCGATCTTGAATGCGAGAGCTGCGAAAGGCTCATCATCAGATGCAGGTCTGTCCTCTTCCTCACCTGTCTCGGGGTTAACACCCTTGATAGGAGGAATATCAAGAGGAGAAGGCATATAGTCAACAATTGCATCAAGGAGCTTCTGAACACCCTTGTTTCTGTAAGAAGTACCGCAGGTAACAGGAACCATCTTGTTCTCGATACAGCCCTTACGGATGCACTTCTTAACTTCCTCAATTGTGAGCTCTTCGCCCTCGAGGTATTTTTCCATGATCTCGTCGTCCATCTCAGCTGCTGCTTCGATGAGCTCATCGTGATACTTCTGAGCGAGTTCCATCATATCCTCAGGGATAGGCTCGTCTCTCATATCCTTACCGAGGTCATCATAATAAACCTCAGCCTTCATCTCAACGAGGTCGATAAGTCCCTTAAAGTCTTCCTCGGAACCGATAGGAAGCTGAATGGGCACTGCGTTACACTTAAGACGTTCGTGCATCATTTCTACAACACGGTAGAAGTTAGCACCCATAATGTCCATCTTGTTAACGTAAGCCATTCTGGGAACCTGATATTTATCAGCCTGACGCCAAACGGTCTCAGACTGGGGCTCAACGCCGCCCTTTGCACAGAAAACTGTTACAGAACCGTCAAGAACTCGAAGCGAACGCTCAACCTCAACTGTAAAGTCAACGTGGCCCGGGGTGTCGATGATATTGATTCTATGGTCTCCCCAGTGCGCTGTAGTAGCAGCGGAAGTGATGGTGATACCTCTTTCCTTCTCCTGCTCCATCCAGTCCATCGTGGACGCACCTTCGTGGGTTTCACCAATCTTGTAGTTAACACCCGTGTAGAAAAGGATACGCTCGGTGGTGGTGGTTTTACCAGCGTCGATGTGAGCCATGATACCAATGTTTCTTGTTTTTTCAAGTGAACAATCTCTTGGCATAGCTTTTCCTCCAAAATATAGCTGCGTTTATAACGTACTGCTTCGGCTTTAAGGCTCTGTTACCATCTGTAGTGAGCAAATGCCTTATTTGCTTCAGCCATCTTGTGAGTATCCTCACGCTTCTTGCAAGCTCCGCCCAGACCGTTCATAGCGTCCATGATCTCGGCAGCGAGTCTTTCCTTCATAGTCTTCTCGTTTCTTGCTCTTGCGTAAGTAGTAAGCCATCTGAGTCCAAGAGTCTGCTTTCTCTCGGGTCTAACCTCCATAGGAACCTGGTAGGTAGCACCGCCCACACGGCGAGCCTTTACCTCCAGGAGAGGCATGATGTTTTCCATAGCCTCATTGAACGCCTCAAGTGGGTCCTTTCCTGTCTTTTCAGCAACAATTTCAAAAGCTCCGTAAACGATCTTCTGAGCAACGCCCTTCTTACCGTCGAGCATTATATTGTTGACAAGGCGGGTAACGATCTCTGAATTGTAAACGGGGTCACAAAGAACCTCACGCTTAGCTATTTTACCTCTTCTTGGCACAATACTTCCCTCCTTCATAGTAATGATATCATAGGTACTCGTTTCTTCCACGACACGTCGTCCAATGCAGAGGTCCATCTATATAAAAATGAATATCTCCACAAATAATCAATGTGTGGTTTCATCTGAGTCACTTTGGATTACAGAAAGCTATTACTTAGCTCCTGCCTTGGGCTTCTTGGCACCGTACTTGGAACGGGCCTGGTTTCTCTTGGCAACACCCTGAGCATCGAGTGTACCTCTGATGATGTGATAACGTACACCGGGGAGGTCCTTAACTCTTCCGCCTCTGATAAGAACAACAGAGTGCTCCTGGAGGTTGTGTCCGATACCGGGAATGTAAGCTGTTACTTCGTTTCCGTTTGTGAGCTTAACTCTGGCGATCTTTCTCATAGCGGAGTTAGGCTTCTTAGGTGTAGCGGTTCTTACAGCGGTGCAAACGCCTCTCTTCTGAGGTGAGCTGAGGTCGATAGCGATCTTCTTCTTGGCATTGTAGCCCTTCTGAAGAGCGGGAGCTGTGGACTTCTTCTCAATAACGTCTCTTCCCTTGCGAACTAACTGATTAAAGGTAGGCATTGATACATCTCCTTTCATAGATTTCCGTGGAAAGTATATATTTATACCATCACACATTTTATTATTATACACGCATTTTCCCCGATTGTCAAGCATTTTATACAATTTCAAACGGCAAAATTTGTTTTTGTCGGTTTTTACAACCACGGAGCCGTGTATATCCGCCTGCATAGGTGATTTTAACGAACAAGGCAGCCCCTAAGGACTGCCCTGAAAGCATTTTATTTCACTTAGTGGAGCACAGTATGCTCGGGAGCTGTCTCTGTCTTGACGATCTGAACGTTGTTGTAAACGTCCATACCTGTGCCGGCAGGAATAAGCTTACCGATAATAACGTTCTCCTTAAGTCCAAGCAGATGGTCGCTCTTGCCCTTGATAGCAGCATCGGTAAGAGCCCTTGTGGTCTCCTGGAATGAAGCTGCGGACAGGAAGCTGTCGGAGTTGGAGGAAGCCTTGGTGATACCCTGGATAATGGGCTTGAATGTGATAAGTCTCACATCTTCCTCACCTGCATCTATCCTTGCCTTGAGCTTGAGGTTCTCCTCATAAATTTCCTTGCGGTCAGCCACAGCTCCGGGGAGCATAAATGTTGAGCCGCCGTCCTCTATGCGGACCTTCTTAAGCATCTGACGAACGATAACTTCGATGTGCTTGTCGTTGATATCAACACCCTGGAGACGGTAAACCTTCTGAACTTCGGTGATGATATAGTTCTGAACAGCCTGCTGACCAAGAATTTCAAGGATATCTCCGGGATTAACGGAGCCCTCAGTAAGAGCGTCACCCTTGTTAACGGTATCGCCCTCGTGGACCTTGATCTTGTAGCCGTAAGGAACGGGATAGAACTCCTCGGTTGCAGTTTCGGGATCGGTGATGATAACATTTCTTGTGTTCTTTATCTCGGTCATGCTTACCTTACCGCCAAAGCGTGCCACAATAGCAGCATTCTTGGGACGTCTGCTCTCGAACAGTTCCTCGACACGGGGAAGACCCTGTGTGATATCCTCGGCAGATGCGATACCACCGGTATGGAACGTTCTCATTGTAAGCTGTGTACCGGGCTCACCGATAGACTGAGCAGCGATAACGCCGACAGCCTCACCCACAGCAACAAGGTTGTTGTTGGACATATTAGCACCGTAGCACTTAGCGCATACGCCGTGTTTAGCGTGGCAGTTAAGAACGGAGCGTATCTTGACTCTCTCAACGCCTGCGTCAACGATCTTCTGAGCGTCAGCGTCGGTGATGAGCTTGTTCTTGGTGATGATAAGATTGCCTGTGTTGGGATCGTAAAGGTCATCAAGGAGGTATCTTCCGAGAAGTCTCTCCTTAAGGGGTTCGATCATCTCGTTGCCGTTCTTGATGGTGTAGATCTCAATACCCTCATCAGTTCCGCAGTCCTCCTCACGGATAATAACGTCCTGAGAAACATCTACGAGACGTCTTGTAAGGTAACCGGAGTCAGCGGTACGAAGAGCCGTATCGGCAAGACCCTTACGGGCACCACGGGAAGAAATGAAGTATTCCAGAATGTTAAGGCCTTCACGGTAGTTAGCTCTGATAGGCATCTCGATAGTAGAACCTGAGGTGTTGGCAATAAGTCCGCGCATACCTGCAAGCTGACGTATCTGGTTGATAGAACCACGGGCACCGGAGTCAGCCATCATGAAGATAGGATTGTAC
>CAMBJF010000007.1 GCA_945867875.1 uncultured Ruminococcus sp.
GATAGCGTAGCGTCTCGTGGGCTCGGAGATGTGTATAAGAGACAGTCATAGATCTGATCTATCTGATGATAGATAGACTGTATCTCGGCAATAAGCTCCTCATTTTCATTGGAGATAAAAGGGGTTATTTTCGCAATGGACACGTTTATCCCTGTAAGAGCGTCGTCGTGAACAAGCATCGTCACCCTTTTCTCGTACTTGTGCCAGTATTCGTTCAGGGCATTGGAAAGCTCCAGCGCTCCCTCGGTGTCACCGCTTTCATACACCCGCTGAACCTCCTGCAAGCGTGCCTTGAACTTGTCATTTTCGTTGTCCAGAATGAACAGCGAGCATACCGAGTATATCATTATCGCCAGAATGAGTACGGCGGCAGTTTTAACCCTTGTCAATCACCTTTTCCCCCTTGCATTTTTGTGTAAGCTCCTTTTTGATTATGCGGTACTTGCCTGCGGTCTCGGCGGTCATAAGGAAAATGTCCGTCTCGTGAACATCATTTTCCGAAAGTATCTTGTCAAGCCACTGCTTTCCGAGACCCAGACGCTTGAGAGATGAATCCATCACCCGTCCGTCCTGCACCACAACGGCGGGCGGGTCGGTGTTGGTGTTTTTAATGTTCATATCCTCGTTTGTAACGGGACGGTTCTTGAATTTGGGATAAACGCTGACCTTTCCCGTGGTCTCCACCACCGCAAACTGCACCTGTTCAAGGTCGAAAATGCCCTGAGAGCGTATGGCTTCCATAAGGTCATCGGTGGTGAATCGGAGATTGTACAGCTTCTGCTGATCCACCTTTCCGTCACTTATGATGATGACAGGCTCTCCCGAAACTATGCCTCTCATATTCTTTGATTTCATGGAGAACCACGACATAAGCACATCAAGGCACACAAGTGTGAGAACAGGGAGCAGACCCGTTACAAGGGGAATGCTCAGGTCCTCCACGGGGAGGGTGGCAATGTTTGAGATAAGTATGGTAATTGCAAGCTCGGAGGGCTGGAGCTCCCCTATCTGCCGCTTTCCCATAAGACGAACGGAAAATATGAGAACGCAGTAAAGTATGACCGCTCGTATGAATATAACTGTCAAAATGTCACGACCTTTCAAACCGTAATTCCTTTATATTCTGTGAAAACATTTCCCGATTATTCACGTCATTTGGGAAAATCCTATATATCAAGCCGAAAAATTAAATTTTGCTATTGACAAAAGCATAAATATCTGTTATCATTAAAGTTGGACGGTTTGCAGGATTAAAAGTTAGAACTTGCATATTCTGCACCAAAGCAATTTCAGGGAAAAAGTAATTTTATTGCAGGGAGATTTGATTTTTATGATACGTATTGGAATTTTAGGCTACGGAAATCTCGGAAAGGGCGTTGAATACGCCATAAAGCAGAACGATGATATGAAGCTTGCGGCAGTTTTCACCCGCCGTGACCCCTCTTCCGTAAAGATAATCACCGAGAACGTTCCCGTTTACAATGTGAAGGACGCAGCGGCTCACGCTTCCGAGATCGACGTTCTCATCATCTGCGGCGGCAGCGCAAACGATCTGCCCGTTCAGACACCCGAGTATGCAAAGCTTTTCAATGTTATCGACAGCTTCGACACTCACGCAAAGATACCCTCTCACTTCGCAAATGTGGATAAGTCCGCAAAGGAGTCGGGCAAGGTTGGCATCATCTCCATCGGCTGGGATCCAGGTCTCTTCTCTCTTATGAGAATGCTGGGCAACGCTGTTCTTCCCGACGGCTGCGACTACACATTCTGGGGCAAGGGCGTAAGTCAGGGTCACTCCGACGCTGTAAGACGTGTTAAGGGCGTTAAGAACGCAAAGCAGTACACTATCCCCGTTGAGAGTGCTCTTGAAAAGGTAAGAAACGGCGAGAACCCCGAGCTTACCACCCGTGAAAAGCACACAAGAGAGTGCTTCGTAGTTCCCGAGGAGGGCGCTGATCTCGCTCAGATCGAGCACGATATCAAGACAATGCCCAACTACTTCTCCGACTATGACACCACCGTTCATTTCATCACCGAGGAAGAGCTTGAAAAGAACCACAGCGGCATTCCCCACGGCGGATTTGTTATCCGTTCGGGCAAGACAGGTGAAAACGGCGCTAACAAGCACGTTATGGAATTTAACCTCAAGCTTGATTCCAACCCCGAATTCACTTCAAGCGTTCTTGTTGCATATGCAAGAGCTGCATATCGTCTGAGCAGCGAGGGCGTAAGCGGCTGCAAGACCATTTTCGATATTCCTCCCGCATATCTGTGCAAGCAGAGCGGCGAAGAACTCAGAGCTCATATGCTTTGATTTGAGAATATTTTTCGGAGCCTGCCGATTTTTCGGCGGGCTCTTTTTCGCAAAAAAACGCACAAATAAGCACAAAGGTTAAAGTTTCGATCAAGCCTTTCTCAAAGGCTTGCGGGGTCGAGGGGTGGAGCCCCTCGTCGCTGTCCGCAGACAGCGAAACTCCCTTATTTTTAAAGAAACGGAGCAAGGGGTGAGAAATGCGAAAGCATTTCGAGGGGGAGCGACCAAGACCGCTCCCCCTTTTAACAGACCCAAGCAAATTTTCTCTCAAAAATGTTCCGGTGGAACATTTTTGACAAAGCAGCTCCCCCGAGCTCTTTGCAAAACCCGTGTAAAACATCTGATGTTTTTTGTGTACTCAATCATTACCCGAAAAATTGCACAAAAATCCGTCCTAAAAAATTACCCTGTTATAGTTGAAATTTCCGACCGTTTGTGATATAATGTTTTTAAGAATATTTATGCCCCGTTATCCCAACTCATATTAAGGAGAACAGTTACAACTATGGAGCCGTATATCGTCAAGCAAACAATTACAAATAAAGATCAGAAGACCGTGGGCTATGAAATAATGTACGCCGACGATCAGGTCGAAATGTGGCAGGCTGATGATACAACTGCTGCGAATGCGGTGGAGACCTTCCTGTCCTCCATTGACAGCGAAAATTTCATAGGCGGAAAGACCGCATATATCACCTTTACCCGCAACCTGCTTGTGAAGAATATCCCGAAAATGTTCGACACAGACAAGCTCGTTATCCAGATCGAGGACGGACTTATCACCAACCCTATGTCCCATTCCCTGATAACCAAGTTCAAGCAGGCAGGCTACAAAATCGCCGTTATCGACTTCGAGTTCGCACCCAGATATTTTGGCGTTCTCGATATCGTGGACTACATCAAGGTGAACTTCAAAAATCACAATGACCCCACCCTTGAAAATGTTATCCGCATAGGAAAATCCTTCGGCAAGGGTATGATTGCCTATAACATCGACTGCGCCGAGGCTTACGAAAAGGCAAAGCTTTACGGCTGCATAAGCTTTCAGGGTTCATATGTTTCCGAAAAAATGCCTGCGGCTCTGCAAAGATCCAAGGTTATGCAGGGCAACTTTATGATGCTTATGGTGGCTGTCAACCGTGACGAGCCTGACATTGACGAAATCGAAGAGATAGTTTCCCACGACGTTTCCCTTACATATGCCCTCTTAAAGCTTGTAAACTCGGCATATTTTGCCCTGAGAAACCGTGCAAAGTCCGTTAAGCAGGCGCTTGTTATACTGGGTCTCGGTCAGCTAAAGCAGTGGATATACCTGCTGTCCTTCAAGACCGATGACGGCACTATGCCCGATGAGCTTATCAAGCTTTCATTCCTCAGAGGAAGCTTCTGCGCAGAGCTGGTGGAATTTGCGGACAATATGCCCATTTCCCGCTCGGAAGCGTACCTTATGGGTATGTTCTCCACCCTCGGCAAGCTTATGCAGATGCCAATTGACGAGGTGCTTGCAAAGCTCCCCATAAGTGACGATATCAAGCTTGCGCTCACCGATCACGCAGGCAGATCGGGTATGCTTTTTGACGCAGTTATTGCATATGAAAATGCTGAATGGTCAAAAATGAAAACACTTGCCGACGAGCTTGGCATTCCCAAGGAGATAATCTCCGAGAAATACTGCGAGTGCGTCCAGAGGGTGAACAACACCTGGGCAAAGCTTATGCAGGCTGAGCATTTCGACGAGGACGACGAATAAAAAGGCGTATAAATATAATTTCAGCGGGTGGCGGAGGCAATGCCTTTGTCACCCCGTTTTGTCAGAAAGGATAAATTCAGATGGAAATAATCAAGCTCCCTCCTATGAGCAATTTCGGAGTAAATCCATACATCGTGACTGCCGAAAATATGGACGGCGTGCTGATAGACGCTCCATACGGCGGAGAAAGCATTGTCAAGACCGTTATGGAAAAGGGCATTGAGCTGAAAATGATACTGCTGACCCACGGTCACTGCGACCATATTGCTTCTGCGGCGCATATTGCGGCGGCAACGGGAGCGAAGATATACATTCATAAATTCGATGAGGACAAGCTGAGAAATGACCGCACCAATCTCACCCGGTATTTCTCCCTGCCCCCCATTGACCCCGTTGAAAATGCCAATACCGTAAGCGACGGGGACGTTATCACTATGGACGAGCTTGAATTTGAGGTGCTTCACACCCCGGGTCACACAAGCGGCTCGGTATGCTATATTTTAGGGGACAATATGTTCTGCGGCGACACCCTTTTTAACGGCAGTATGGGCAGGACGGATATGATAGACGGCAGTGACGAGGCTATGACCGACACCCTGAAAATGCTCTATGAGTTTGACAGGAACACCAATTACACCCTCTATCCCGGTCACGGTCAGACCTCCACAATGGTGGAGGAAAGGCAGTTCAATCCTTATCTCAGGGCTGCGGCGGGGCTGAGGACGAGAGGTTGAGAGAATGCCTGTTTAAACGACATCGGAGGTAAAAGCAAATGAAAGGGTTATGCAAACATACAGCAGTTATCATATCGTTGGTTTATATGCTGGCGTTCCAAGGCACATCAGTGTCGGCTTTGACAGAAAAACAGAATGATACACACCCCATTGAAAAGCCATACTGGTGGTGGAGTTGGTGTGATTATGACATAAAGCACCCCGAGCTGCAATATCACGGCTATTTTATTGATGACGGCTATGACCTTAAATATGATGTAAAAATGAAGATATACACCGAAACAACAATATGCTGGTGGTGTGACATCAATAAAAAGGATAAGACCGTAAGTATAGAATTTGAGGATCTGGTAACTCCTGAATCTGAGCAACCATGGTTTTCCGATCAGACAGTAAGGGTGCCTGATACCGTAAATGGTTACACAGTAACAGAGTATTCGGGCAGCAGTGCATTCAAAGCTTTTGATGTTGATCCCGACAACGAATATTTTATGTCGGACGGAACGGTCCTGTTTTCAAAGGACGGCAAAAAACTGCTTTCCTTTGCGCAATACAGTCGGGTCACAGAATACACCGTGCCGCAAGGCGTTGAGAAAATAGACGACAGCGCATTTGCCCGCAGCGGCGATCTTAAAAAGATCTGCGTGCCTGACAGCGTGAAAAAAATAGGCAGATGGTCTTTTTCAAACATGGATTCTCTCAGTGCTGTGATTTTTGACAGCTTTAAGATCAGGATAGATCGCAGTGCCTTTGGCAGGGATTATAATGCAAAGCTATTATGCACACAAAAGGCAGCTGTCGACTCTGAGGGCGATCGCATTTGCTGGGATAAAGTCCCCAATGCGTCTTACTACGAGATCTATCAGAAGCTGAATAACGGTGAATACAAGCTGCTGAAAGCAACGAAAGCGACTGCTTGCAAGTTTACAACACTGAAAAAGGGCAAAAGCTATACCTTTGCAGTAAAGCCCGTGGCTGTTATCCCTGCGGCGAATTACAATAAGGAAGAGGACGAGGATATTTATCCCCAAAGCTTTAAAATCGAGGGCACAATGTCCGAGGATATTTCGGTAAGGGGATAATGATTTTGTAAGGAGGAACGGTCTTGAAAACATACACTGTTATCGGCGGGGTGAACGGCGTTGGAAAAAGCAGTCTTGCGGGCGTTTTGAAAAATCTGCTGTATGATATGGGTATGATAACGGAAGCTGCCCCGTATGCAAAATAAAGGACACCCCCGAAAATCGGGACATTCTGACCCCATACATAAAATAATATCAAGGTGAAAGTATGACTGTATATTTTGAAAACAACTCCTACAAATACGAAACAGAGGCGGTAATGAAGCTGTTCTGCCCCCTTGAAGGCTTTGAATTTGTCTTTGACGGCGAGTGTGATGAGTCGGGCGACCACGTTCTTATTTCCGTAACGGACAAGCTGACCGTTTCCGCACGCCTCGGCGGCAAAACGGGACATATGGAAGAGCCCTTGTGCGATGAAAGCGACAGGGAGCTTGCCCTCTGTCGAATGTTATACAGAGTTATGTCCGAGATAACGGGCGTTTCTCCCGAATGGGGCTGCCTTACGGGAATACGCCCCGTAAAAAAAGTGAACGCTCTGATAAACGAGGGCTGTTCGCAGGACGAGGTATATGAAAGGCTACACGAAAAATATTTCATAAGCAGGAGAAAATCCGACCTGTCATATCTCACAGCCGTTACGCAGACACCTATGCTAAAAAGCCTTGACCCCAAGAGCTTTTCCCTTTATATCGGCATACCGTTCTGCCCCACACGCTGCTCCTACTGCTCATTTGTGTCCCACTCCATACGTTCGAGAGGGGCTACGGTGCTTATCCCGCAGTATGTTGAGATGCTGTGCCGTGAGATAACCGAGCTTGGAGAAATGCTCAAAGGCAAGAACACCTATTGCGACACAATTTACATCGGCGGCGGCACTCCCACATCACTTTCCGCCGAACAGATAGAAAAAATAATGAAAACTGTGGAGAAAAGCATTGACATTTCCCATATCCGTGAATATACTGTAGAAGCGGGGCGGGCGGATTCCATCACCGAAGATAAGCTCATCGCTATCCGTGACAACGGCGCAACAAGGATATCCATAAATCCCCAGACAATGCAGGACAGCGTTCTGAGAGCCATCGGCAGACAGCACACCGCCGCTCAGTTTGAGGAATGCTTTGACCTTGCAAGGCGGCTTGGTTTTGACAACATCAACACCGACACCATTGCAGGGCTGCCCACCGACACTTATGAGGGCTTCAAGGACACTATCGACAGGCTCATTGCTCTTGCTCCCGAGAGCATAACCGTCCACACCCTTACGGTGAAGCGTTCTGCGGAGCTGTTCAAATCGGCAGAGAGCTTCCGAGAGGGCTACCTCACGGACGACAGTGTTTCCCGAATGGTGAATTATGCCTTTGACGCACTGACGGAAAACGGTCTTATGCCGTACTATCTCTACCGTCAGAAAAACACTGTGGGAAACCTTGAAAATGTGGGATATGCACGGGCGGGAAAGGAAAGCCTTTATAACATCTACATTATGGAAGAGGCTCAGAATATCCTTGCCTGTGGTGCCTCTGGCTCAACCAAGCTCATAGACCGCTCGACGGGAAAAATCACAAGATTTTTCAATTACAAATACCCCTACGAGTACATATCACGTTATGACAAAATGATGGGATACAAGCCTGAGCTTGAAAAATTTCTTGCGCAGTTATAATCCGAGCAATATGAAAGGCGGTATATTTATGAACTACAATATGGACGATCTTATCACCGATTCCAAGGAGCTTTTTGACAAGATATCCGCAAAGGCAAACGGCGCTGTGAACGTTTCAAAGGCATATGTGGAAAAGGCACAGCTGAGAGTAAAGCTGAGGGAGAAATACTGCCAGCTGGGCAAGGTATGCTTTGATATGCACCAGAATGACAGCGATGAGACGGGCAACATGAAGCTTATCATCAAGGAGATAAAAATGCTGAAAGCACAGCTGGAATACGCCGAGGAAGCCGCAGGCAAGCCGAAGATATGCAAGCTTTGCGGCGCTAAGAACAGTGCTGAAAATTCCTACTGCGCAAAGTGCGGAGAGAAATTATAAGCAGGCTGAGCCTGCCGCCGCCCGTTCTGAAATTTATTGGGGGCGTCAAATCGGCGGCTCGGTAACGCTGCCTTGCTATGCAGCGTTACTTTGCTGCAAAAAAAATGTAATCTAATATTGTCGGGGTGTTTAAAATTAACCTTTCCAAAAACGATATAATAGAAAAACTCGAAATAACCGATGTTACCGCCGAGGGAAACGGCGTTGGACATATTGATACCGACAGCGGCAGAGCGGCTGTTTTCGTTCCTGCCGCCGTTACGGGGGACGTTATAAAATGCAGGATAGTAAAGGTGCAGAAGAGCCTTTGCTACGGCATAATTATGGATATCCTCACCCCCTCGGACAAAAGATATGACCGTGGCTGCGAGGTGAAAAAGACCTGCGGCGGCTGTATTTTCAGGCACATAAGCTATGATGCGGAGCTTGAAATAAAGGAAAATATTGTGAGAAATGCATTTGTCCGTTTGGGAAAATTCCCCGAGGACAGCTTTGAATTTATGCCAATTCTGGGCTGCACCGACACCGACGGTTACCGCAACAAAGCGCAGTATCCCGTGGCGGCAGGCAAGGACGGCAAGGCTGTATGCGGCTTTTACGCCCAGCGCAGTCACAGGGTCATTCCCTGCGATGAATGCAGGCTCCAGCCTCCTGTGTTTTCCGAGATACTGAAAGTCGTTATGGAGTATGTGAACAAAAAGCACATATCCCCATACAACGAGGAAACGGGCACGGGAATACTCAGGCACATTTTTATCCGCAGAGGTTATCACAGCGGCGAAACTGCCGTCTGTCTTATTGTCCGCAAGGATATAAAAAGGGAGCTTATGCCCCTCTGTACCGAGCTTATGGATAAATTCCCCGAGATAAAGTCCGTGACTATGAACATAAATCCCGCCAAGACAAATGTGATTATGGGCGACAGGCTCATAACTCTTGGGGGAGATGACTATATCACCGACATTATGTGCGGGAACAAGATTATAATATATCCACGTTCATTCTATCAGGTGAACACCCCGCAGGCAGAGCTTCTTTACGCTCAGGCAAAGGACTTTGCAGCTCTGACGGGAAATGAAGATGTGCTCGACCTTTACTGTGGTGCGGGCACTATCGGGCTGTCCCTTGCGGGCTGTGCGGGACATATCACAGGTGCGGAAATTATCCCCGACGCTGTGACTGCCGCAAAGAAAAATGCGGAGATAAACGGCATAGAAAATGCCGACTTTATCTGTGCCGATGCGGGACAGGCTGCCAGAATGCTCCTTGACAGCGGCAGAAAGCCCGATGTCATAATCACCGACCCGCCGAGAAAGGGCTGCGACGGCATTACTCTTGATTCCATAGTGAAAATGTCGCCGAAGCGTGTGGTGATGGTCTCCTGCAATCCCGCAACCGCTGCCCGTGACTGCCGTATCCTTGCGGATAATGGGTACAGGCTCGTTAAGGTACGGGCTGTGGATATGTTCCCGGCAGCGGGGCACGTTGAATGTGTTGTACTGATGACAAAATAATAGGAAGGAAAAAGAAAATGACCGCCAAAAAATCAATTCACAGCTTTGCTGTTAAATGGGCAGAAAAATTCCGTGATCCGAGTACCGATAACAAAACGCTTGAAAGCAATCTTCTTGCACGAGACTGCGATGCACTTGGCTTTATAATGGACTGCGGCAAAGCTTTTGAGGAAAAATACGGCGAAGCTGCTTATGATACCGCCAAGCTGAAAGAGATCATCAACGATGTGACCGATACTGCTCTTCTCGGTTCGGCGATATATTCACGCTGGAGATATTTTAGTCATTGGGCATCGGGAGAAGCAATAACAAGTCCCAAAAACCGTGAATGGTTCATAACCGCCCTTGACAGACTCGCAGCATTATCCGAAAGCTAAAGGAACACCAACGCTATGTCCAAAGACCTGACACAAGGAAATGTAACAAAAACGATGCTGCTGTTTGCGCTGCCGATGATACTTGGCAACCTGCTCCAGCAGTTTTACAACATAGCCGACTCGTTCATAGTCGGCAGATTCTTAGGCTCTGGAGCACTTGCGGCGGCTGGCTCGGCATATACCCTTATGACCTTTCTCACCTCAGTCATAACAGGGCTTTGTATGGGCAGCGGAACGGTGTTTTCCGTTTGGTTCGGACGTAAGGATATGAAGGAGCTTAGAAACAGCATTGCCGTGTCCTTTGTGTTTATCGGCTCTGTCACCGTGATAATGAACCTGCTCATATTCCTGCTCACCGACCCGATACTGCATATACTGAACGTCCCCGATGATACCTACGGGCTTATGCGGGAATATGTCGTCATCATTTTCGGGGGGCTTTTTTTCACATTCCTGCATAACTATTTCGCATTTCTCCTCAGAGCAACGGGAAATTCCGCCGTGCCACTTCATTTTCTCGGCATAGCGGCGGTGATGAACATAATTCTTGACATACTGTTTGTAGTGACATTCAAACTTGGCATTGGCGGGGCGGCCCTCGCAACGGTGATTGCTCAGGGCTTTTCGGGGATAGGTCTCGGGGCATATGTATGGTTCAGAGAGCCGTCACTCAGGCCGAAAAAGGACGAGCTGCACATTACCCGCAAAAGCATTCTCGGAGTAATGCGCCACTCGTCCGCAGCCTGCGTCCAGCAGTCGGTGATGAACTTCGGCATACTTATGATACAGGGGCTTGTAAACAGCTTCGGCACCGCTGTTATGGCGGCTTTTGCGGCGGCTGTAAAGATAGATTCATTGGCGTATATGCCCGCTCAGGAATTTGGAAATGCATTTTCGCTTTTCATCTCCCAGAACCACGGCTGCGGAAAGTCCGCAAGGGTGAAAGAGGGCATAAAAAAGGCTGTCATTGTCTCTGGTTCATTCTGTCTTTTGGTGTCGGCGGTGATATTCGTCCTTGCGCCGTTTATGATGCAGATATTTATTTCGGCAGATGAGGCTGAAATTATCCGCATTGGCACGGCATATCTCAGAACAGAGGGCAGCTTTTACATCGGCATCGGCGTGCTTTTTCTGCTTTACGGCTTTTACCGTGGCATTGAAAAGCCCGAAATGTCGCTGGTGCTCACGGTCATATCTTTAGGCACAAGGGTGCTCCTTGCCTATATGGCCGCTCCCCTGCCGCAGGTAGGCGTTATGGGCATATGGCTCGCCATTCCCATAGGCTGGATACTTGCGGATATTACGGGGATAGTTTATTTAAAGAGAGCTTTTTTAAAAAGCAAGCTGTGCTAAAAACTCCGCCGTTCTTTCACACATCAGCTTCCTTGCATCGAGAGCAAAGCCGTGACCCTCGCCGTGATATACAAACATTTTGCTCTGCGGGATAGCCTTGTGCAGCCTTTCGGCATAGGACAGGTCAACCACCCCGTCACTGTCCCCGTGATGAATGAGCACGGGACGGTGAAATCTGCCCGCAGCCTCAAAAACATCATAGTTGGGAACGCCGTCACGGTATGTCCGTGAAAGCTTCATTCCCATAAAGTATATAGGCTCTTTCATCGTCTCGGGGTCAATTTTAAGCCAGTTGTCGGGAATGCAGAATGCGGGGTACAAAAGCACCTCTCCCGCAATTTGATTGGGCATTTGCGCCACAGTGAGAGCGGATACAAAGCCGCCCTGACTTTCGCCGTAAAGATATATTCTGTCGGTATCAATAAAATCGTTCTCGGATATTGCTTTTATCACCGCTTTAAGGTCGGATATTTCCGTTTCGATGCTCATATCAAGAGAGCTGCCGCCGCTTTTTGAGACCGCAGAGCCGCCGCAGAAATCATAGCAGTATGCGGCAAAGCCGTTTTTTGCAAGGCACTCCGCCATATCGAGGAGCTCTCGGTGAGATGAGTTGTAGCCGTGGCTCAGTATCACTGCGGGGAGCTTTCCATCATATTCTACGGGGGTGTAAAGGAGTCCGAATATTGTTGTCCTGTTTTGGCAGGACATTTCTCTGCTGTAGCAGGGAATTTCTTTTATTGTTATATTCATAGCACGACCATTCCTTGTATCAAGTTCAATAAATCAATTATACTGCTTTTTTAGACAGACTGCAATATATTTTTTGCAAACGGTAATTATAAATGTTAAACATAAATAATCTTGGCTGTTATACGGTTGACAACATCGATGCCGTATGCTATAATATAATGTGTTTTTATATTTTTGCACTGTGTTTTTCTGTTAATATGTAGGAGATATTTTATTAATGATAGCTATTCTTATGGCTGTATATAACGGCGAAAAATATCTGTCCGAACAGATAGATTCAATTCTGGCTCAGTCGGAGTCGGACTGGCAGCTTTTCATAAACGATGACTGCTCCTCCGACGGTTCCTACGATATCGCCGTGAAATACGCCAAGGAACACCCCGAAAGGATAATCGTCAGCCGAAACAGCTCCCCATCAGGCTCGGCCTGTGCAAATTTTATGGGTATGCTGGGCAGGACTGACGCAGAATATGCGATGTTCTGCGATCAGGACGATGTATGGCTTCCCAACAAAATAAAGCTCACACTCCAAAAGATGAAAGAGCTTGAAAAGTCATTCGGCAATACCCCATTGCTTGTTCACACGGAGCTTTCGGTGACAGACAGTGAGCTCAGCATAACTGCGCCCTCATTTACCCGATTTCAGGGGTTAAAGCCCCGATATAACAGTCTTAACAGACTTTTATGTCAAAATAACGTGACGGGCTGCACGGTCATGATGAACAGGGCTCTTATTGAGCTTGTCAGAACCGCACCTGCGGATAAAATGCTTATGCACGACTGGTGGATAGCTCTTGCTGCGGCGGCTTTCGGTCATATCGGATTTGTGGACGAGCCTCTTATAAAGTACCGTCAGCACGGGAACAATCAGCTCGGGGCAGTGAATAACCACAGTCTGAAAGGCATTGCAGGCTTTATCGCAAAAAGCGGCAGGGCAAAGGAGCGCATAAATGCCACATACAATCAGGCTCGGAGCTTTTACAGCTTCTACAAAGATATACTTTCACCCGAAATCAGCGCTGTCATTAACGCTTATATCGATATCCCCACGCACCCAAAGCTGTCAAGGACAGCTCTTCTCGTAAAAAACAAGTTTTTAAAGCAGAATTTTATGTCTGCCGCAGGGCAGCTCATTTTTTGTTAAGAAAGGAACTCAGATATGAAAGGAATAATCCTCGCCGGCGGCTCAGGTACCCGCCTTTACCCCCTTACAATGATAACCTCAAAGCAGCTTCTCCCCATATATGACAAGCCTATGATATATTATCCCCTGTCCACCCTTATGCTGGCAGGAATAAGGGATATACTTATAATATCCACCCCTCAGGATCTCCCCAACTTTGAAAAGCTCCTTGGCGATGGTTCAAATTACGGCATAAAGCTCAGCTATAAGGTACAGCCGTCTCCCGACGGACTGGCACAGGCTTTTATTCTCGGTGAGGAATTTATCGGTGACGACTGCTGCGCTATGGTTCTGGGAGACAATATTTTCTATGGCAACGGTTTTTCAAAAATACTCAGAAATGCTGTGGAAAATGCGGAGAAAAATCACAGGGCAAGCGTTTTCGGATATTATGTTGAAGACCCCGAGCGTTTCGGCGTAGTGGAATTTGACGACGGCGGCAAGGTCATTTCCGTTGAGGAAAAGCCCAAGGTGCCTAAGTCAAATTATGCCATTACGGGGCTTTATTTCTATGATAACAGAGTTGTGGAGATCGCAAAGCAGATGAAGCCCTCCGCAAGAGGAGAGCTTGAGATAACCGACCTTAACCGTGTATTCCTCGAAAAAGGCGACCTTGATGTACAGCTCCTGGGCAGAGGCTTTGCATGGCTCGACACAGGCACTATGGACAGCCTTATCGAAGCAGGTCAGTTCGTTCAGATGATTGAAAAGCGTCAGGGCGTGAAGATTTCCGCTGTTGAGGAAATTGCCTACAAAAATGGCTGGATATCCAAGGAAAAGCTCATGGAGTCCGCCGAAAGATACGGCAAGTCCACATATGGCCAGCATCTTAAAAAGGTTGCTGAGGGCAAGATAAAATACTGATATAAAGGGACTTATGATCGGATGAACAACGGTGAACAAAAGAAAAATGGACTGATACTATATCTTCTGGCAGCGTCCGTGGTATTGTCAGTAATACTGAATGCCGCTGCCTTTGGGGTGCAGAAATATGTGCTTGGCGAAAACATATTGCTGTTTACGCCCGAAAAATATACAGCAGAAGCATTATCATATGACATTTCTCCCGATGGCAGCTTCACTGTCACGGGCGATGACCCGCAGCTTATTTTCAGAAATGTAAACACGGCTGTATCCTCTGCCGAAATAAAGCTGTATGAGCCTGCTGTGCAGGATATACGGGTACAGCTGTACTATTCAGACGGAGCCGGCTTTTCCGAAGAAAAATCCATTATCGGCTTTATCGGAACAGGCGACAGCTTTCTGAAATTTGAACTGTCAGGTCAGAAATATATGGATATCCGCTTTGATATGGACGGAAATTTCCACCTTGAAAGCATATCTCTTGACAAAAACATCACTTTCAGCATAAGCAGCGTGCTTATCACCGAGCTTATATTCCTTGTCATCATCACAATATATGCAGTCTGGCGGTCGCTCCCAAAAAGAGCAGACAGGCTCAGTATCTATGAGCTTCTTTACTGGCTGGTGTGCTTCGGCTACTACTTCATATGGTCCTGCACAAAGCCTTATAACTACGCTCCCGATGAATATATGCGATACCCCGTTTCCGAGTTCATTTTCAGAAACGATCGTCTCCCTGTAGGCGCCGAAACCGGAGATAACCCCTGGGGATTCAGCTACGCTCAGATGCCTACTATGCTCTGCAACTATCTGGGATATATCCCTATGAAGCTCACGAGCCTTTTCACCTCCGAGGAATATGCCCTTGTAGTGGCTGCCCGTTTCGGAAGCGTTCTTTGCGGCGGCATTTTCCTGCTTTACATCATCAAGACCGCCAAGCTCCTATTCCCCCGTCCCTTTAACTGGATAGTGACCGTATTCGTATCGATGATGCCTCAGCTGTGCTTCCTGTGCAGCTACATCAACAATGATATCTGTGCTCTCTGCGGTGCTGCTATGATACTTTACTCATGGGTACGCATCGTAAAGGAAGGCTGGCACTCCTCCTTGTCTGCGGTTATGGCTGTGGGCATAGGCATATGCGGAATATCATACTACAACAGCTACGGCTGGGTGCTTATGTGCGTGATAATGCTTTTGAGCTACATCATTATCAACAAGGACGACAGGAAGCGGCTTCTCAGGCAGGGACTGCTTATTGCGGGTATCACCGTGGCGATAATGGCGTTCCCGTTTATAAGGCAGTATGTGGTCTTCGGAGACCTGCTGGGCTTCAAGACTACCTCATATTACGGCGAACTGTATGCAATGGACTCTCTGAAGCCCTCGGTGAGAAGAGCTCTTACTATTCGTGCTCAGGGCATTCCTTTATGGGATATGCTCTTCGGAATGGGTTGGCTGAGGACTGTATATAAAAGCTTCATCGGCGTGTTCGGATATATGGCATACCCGGTTTCATCTGTCATCACAAAGGGATATTTCATACTTTTCTGCATTATGGGCGTGACCCTTATCGTCATTGCCGTCAAAGGCATCACGAACATCAGCCGTGAAAATATAAAGAAAGAATACCGAAACATCATTTTCTATGTATGTCTCATAGGCTCTATGATCATCCCTGTTTTACTCAGCGTGATGTACAGCTACGGAAACGACTATCAGGCTCAGGGCAGATATATTTACTCTGCATTCCCCGGTCTTGCGGTATTTTTCGGCACGGCGTATTCGGCTCTTCTTGGCAGGATAAAGGACCAAAAGCTGAGCAGCGCTGTCACAGCAGCATTGTGCTTTGTTTTCATAGTCTTTAATTTACAATCATTTTTCGGAACCTACCTTCCGACTTAAAGGAGCGTTATATATGATATCATTCAATATTCCGCCGTATATTGGCAAGGAAATGGACTACATCTCCGCCGCCATTAAAAACCGCAAGATATGCGGCGACGGCGAGTTCACCAAAAAATGCAACAAGTGGATAACCGAAAAAACAGGAACAAAAGGCACTCTGCTCACCACCTCCTGCACCCACGCTCTGGAAATGGCCGCTATCCTTGCGGATATTCAGCCCGGCGATGAGGTCATTATGCCCTCATACACCTTTGTTTCCACTGCTAATGCATTTGTTCTGAGAGGTGCAAAGATAGTTTTCGTGGATATCCGCCCCGATACTATGAACATAGACGAAAAGCTCATCGAAGCGGCAATTACCCCCAAGACCAAAGCCATAGCCCCCGTTCATTATGCAGGTGTGGGCTGTGAAATGGACACCATAATGGACATTGCCCAAAGATATGGCCTTAAAGTCATAGAGGACACCGCTCAGGGAATCATGTCCGAGTACAAGGGACAGGCTCTCGGCACATTCGGAGATTTCGGCTGTCTCAGCTTCCATGAGACCAAGAATTACTCCATGGGCGAGGGCGGAGCTCTCCTGATAAACAGCAGCGAAATGATAGAAAAGGCGGAGATCATCCGTGAAAAGGGCACCGACCGCTCCAAGTTCTACCGTGGCCAGATAGATAAATACACTTGGGTGGACTACGGTTCATCATATCTTCCCAGTGAGCTGAATGCTGCATATCTTTATGCACAGCTTGAAAATGCAGATATGATAAACGACAGCCGCCTCAGCTGCTGGAACAGATATTACGAAAACCTCTCCGAGCTGAAAGACGTCGGAAAGATAGACATTCCCTTTGTCCCCGCTTACTGCAAGCACAATGCTCATATGTTTTATATCAAAGCTAAGGACATTGAGGAACGCTCCAGACTTATCTCATTCCTTAAGGAAAAGGGTGTGGGCTCTGTATTCCATTATATCCCTCTCCACTCGTCTCCCGCAGGAATGAAATTCGGAAGGTTCAACGGCGAAGATGTTTATACCACAAAGGAAAGCGAGCGTCTGCTCCGTCTGCCTATGTGGTATGGACTTACACTTGAAAATGTGGACTATGTATGCGAATGCATAAAGGAATTTTACAAGTAAGGAGGAACTGTTTTGAAAATTCTTATAACAGGCGGCAAGGGACAGCTTGGCACGGAGCTTTGCAAATGCTTTGAAAGAGGTCATACCGAGCTTGGCACCCCCGAAATACTCAAACAGTCAACCGAAGTCCGTTCAATTGATGTGGACGAGCTGGATATTACAGATCTCAAGGCTGTGAAGGCACTTTTTGAAGCCGAAAAATATGACGCTGTGATAAACTGCGCCGCATACACAAATGTTGACGGCTGCGAGGCTCACAGAGATGATGCATTCAAGGTCAATGCCATAGGCCCCCGCAATCTTGCAATCGCCTGCGAGGATATAGGAGCAAAGCTTATCCACGTTTCCACCGACTATGTTTTTCCGGGCAATGGCAGCGTTCCAAAGACAGAATGTGACACGCCTGCACCCATCAGTGCATACGGCAGCACAAAATATCTTGGCGAGCAGTATGTGAGAGATTTCTGCTCCAGATACTTTATTGTAAGAACTGCTTGGCTTTACGGATATTACGGAAAAAATTTCGTCAAGACTATAATGAATGCCGCAAGAAAATTCGGCAAGCTTACTGTTGTAAACGATCAGCGTGGAAATCCCACAAATGCCGCCGACCTTGCACATCATCTTATAAAGCTCCTTGATACAGAGGAATACGGCATCTATCACGGCACCGGTACGGGCGAATGTTCTTGGTATGATTTTGCCGCTGAGATAGTAAAAACTGCGGGCATTGATGCCGAAGTCGCTCCCTGCACCTCCGAGGAATATGCAGAGGCTCACCCCGATGCTGCGGACAGACCCAAGTATTCCGCTCTTGACAACAAAATGTTCAGAGTTACCGTGGGCGACGAGTTCAGGCATTGGCAGGACGCTTTGAAATGCTTTATGGATAATTACAAAGAATAAAATTCTGAAAGGAACTGAAAAATTATGACCATTATCGTAACAGGCGGAGCAGGCTTTATCGGCTCCAACTTCATCTTCCATATGCTGAAAAAATATCCCGATTACAGGATAGTCTGCCTTGACTGCCTTACCTATGCGGGAAATCTTTCCACTCTCAAAAGCGTTATGGACAACCCCAACTTCCGCTTTGTAAAGGAGTCTATCACCGACAGGGAGGCTGTTTACAAGCTCTTTGAGGAGGAGCACCCCGACATTGTGGTGAACTTTGCCGCTGAGAGCCACGTTGACCGCTCTATCGAAAATCCCTCCGTATTCCTGGAGACAAACATAATGGGCACTCAGGTAATGATGGATGCCTGCCGCAAGTACGGCATCAAGCGCTATCATCAGGTATCAACCGATGAGGTTTACGGCGACCTGCCCCTTGACAGACCCGACCTTTTCTTCACAGAGGAGACCCCTATCCACACATCAAGCCCATACTCCGCTTCAAAGGCTTCCGCCGACCTGCTGGTAATGGCGTATCACCGCACCTTTGGTCTGCCTGCTACAATTTCAAGATGCTCCAACAACTACGGACCATATCATTTCCCCGAGAAGCTTATCCCTCTTATGATAGCAAATGCGCTGAATGACAAGCCTCTTCCCGTTTACGGCAAGGGGGAGAATGTCCGTGACTGGCTTTATGTTGAGGATCACTGCAAGGCTATCGACCTTATTATCCACAAGGGCAGAGAAGGCGAGGTCTACAACATCGGCGGACACAACGAGATGAAGAACATCGACATCGTGAAGATGATATGCAGGGAGCTTGGCAAGCCTGAAAGCCTTATCACCTATGTTGCTGACAGAAAGGGTCACGATATGCGTTATGCCATTGACCCCACGAAGATACACAATGAGCTTGGCTGGCTCCCCGAGACCAAGTTTGCCGATGGCATCAAGAAAACTATCAAGTGGTATCTCGACAACAAGGACTGGTGGGAGGAGATAATCTCCGGCGAGTATCAGAATTACTATGAAAAGATGTATGGAAACAGAGGCTGAACATAAAAACCGAGGTTTAAATTATGAATGCATTTAAAGGTGCAACTATTGAAATATCAAGTATCTGCAATGCAAAATGTACTTGGTGTACCACAGGAATAAAAAACCGCAGCGGCTGCAAAGCTTCACCTGAATTTATGTCACCGCAGTCCTTTGAAAAAGGTCTGCTCTATATGAAAGAGCAGGGCATTATTGACGAAAACACAGAGCTTGAACTTTATAACTGGGGAGAGCCGTTTCTCAATCCCGAGATCAACGAAATATGCGGTATAATCGTTAAGCACGGATATTCTTTTCATCTTTCCACAAATGCTTCCGTTTTCCGCAGCATTGCCCCTGAAAATCTTAGGACTCTCAGCGGCTTCCGAGTATCTCTTTCCGGTTTTTCAAAAGAAACATACGCAGTCACTCATGCTCTTGATTATGACCACGTGATAGAAAACATTTCAAAATTTGCTGATATGCTTAAAAATGCAGGAAAACTGCATTGTATGAATGTTTCCTACCTGACGTATAAGTATAACTGCCACGAGATATATCCGGCAAAAGAATATTTTGATAAGCTGGGCATCTCAATGACACCCCGACTTGCTTATTTTGCGGATTTCAGGCTTTTTCAGCAGTTTCTGACGGACACTTTACCCGAGGATGTTAAGGAATTGTCTGAAAAGCACATATTCGGTGATCTTCTCAAAAAGAGGGCATTGTCTGCCCCGGCTGATTATGCCTGTCCTCAAAATGAATTTATTGTTCTCGGTCACAACTGGGAAGTTGTCCCCTGCTGCATACTTACCGAAAGCATTTCTCTTGGAACGCTTTTTGATATGTCCCTTGAAGATATACTAAAAGCAAAGGCGGAAAACCCACTCTGCACAGAATGCACAGCGTCAAAACAGCATTATGTTGTACATTCCCCAACCGAGTTCCGATTTTCGATTGATCCTCCATACACCGCCGCTGTTTCTGATGAGGCTCCGGTTATGCCAAAGCTATATCTCGACTATGGCGACGGATTTAGTGAGGAACACACCCTTATAAAGGGCACGGTTGACGGCAAAAGCGGAGTATTTTATGCTGAGTACAACCTAAGTGATGCGATCCCAACCAATATCAGACTCGATCCGGTTGAAAAAAAATACTGCATTATTGACGAGCTGACTATCGCCACCGAAAACGGACTTGTTGAATACAGTGAGATAAATGGCTTTGAATCAGATGGCGTTTTATATTTTGATAATTTTGACCCTCAGATAATATGCAAAAACATCAGAGCTGAAAAACTTATCATTTCCGCACGTATCCACACGTTTACAAGCCTGGCGCTTCTCCACGCCATAAGGAATATTCGTAAAACGACAGAAGCTTTCGTTACGGAAAGCTCCGACAATATTTCCGCTCCTGAATCTGCCGTGCCGGAATTTATAGTAGAAGAGGCATCTGCATCTGAAGAGAAAACTCAAAAACCTGAGCTGCCTCCCCTTGCAAAGATATACTATGACATTGGAAGAGGCTATAGTGAAGAGCACACATTAACTCAGCTCTATACCCTTGCCGAAGAGCATTTTGTCTTTGAATATAAAATGCCGGTTTATCCGATAGCTGCACTGAGATTTGATCCTGCGGATTTTCCCTGCAAGATAAAAGATTTCAAAATAAAGCTTGACGGTAAGCTTGCAAATATCAGCTTCTGCAATGCACAGTACACAAACAATAATGAATATATATTTGACACAGATGATCCGTTCTTTATTATTGACATTGCCGACAATGCCAATATAGACACGATATCTGTGGAATTTGAGATATCCAAATAATAACTTGTCCCCGGAGGTAAAAAATGAGTAAGTTTACATTTATCGAAACAGGCATCAAGGATCTTTACGTTATCGAGCCTACGGTGTTCGGCGATAACAGAGGCTATTTTATGGAAACATATAACGATGAGTTCAAGCCTTATATAAAGCATCTTGACGGCAGTCCCGCAGAATTTGTTCAGGATAATCAGTCAAAGTCAAAAAAAGGCGTTCTGAGAGGTCTCCATTTTCAGAAAAACAATCCTCAGGGCAAACTTGTGCGCTGCCTTGAAGGTGAAGTCTATGATGTTGCGGTAGATCTCAGAAAGGACAGCGAGACCTATGGCAAATGGTACGGCGTTCTGCTCTCCGAGGAAAACAAGAAACAGTTCTATATTCCCGAGGGCTTTGCTCACGGCTTTGCGGTATATACCGACACCGCCACATTCGCATACAAGTGCACCCGTCTTTATGATCCCACCGATGAAGGCGGTCTTATGTGGAACGACCCTGATATCGGTGTTGACTGGAACATACCTGAGGGTATGGATGTCCTCCTCAGCGAAAAGGACAAGAAAAATCCCGCATTCAAGGATCTGGATTTCAGCTTCTGACACGAACTATTTTAGAGATCTGAGGTAATTAAACTTGAAAATGAAAGTCTTTGCGGCACTGGAGATAATACTGCTGCTGCTCACAACCTGCTTTTCGGTCTACAGAACATCTAAGGACAGTATCGATAATATTCGCAATGATTATGTCTGCTCCTCTTATGGATATAATGATATAACGCTTTTAAACTGGAACGGCGCTGACGGGGCTTACACCTCCGGCGAGGACGCACAGATATTACTGAATAATGCAGACAGATATATCCACAACATCAAAATAGCAGGTGACATCTCCATTCCCGAAGGAGAAATACAGATTTTTTATAATGACTCTCCCGGAGCTGAATTTACCGAGGAAAAAAGCATCTGGAAGTCATATCACATCAGCAACGGATGCATTTATATAACCGCTGACATCTACGCTTATGACCTCAGGCTTGACCTTACCAATGCAGAAGGCGTATCATTCACTCTAAAAAGCATAACCCTTAACGACAGAGCTCTCAGAGCAAGTGTGTATGACGTTGCAAAAACAAGTCTTCTGCCTGTTATTGTTCTGGGGCTCGCCGTTGTTTTGATCATGAAGCGCAGCGGGATAAAGCCGTATATACAGACCATGAAAAAATATATGCCTCTGCTGCAGAACCTCATTTCCCGTGATCTTAAGGTAAAGTACCGCAGAAGTGTTCTTGGATTTCTTTGGAGCGTACTCAATCCTCTGCTCATGGCGCTGGTAATGAATATGGTATTCTCCAAGCTTTTCAGATTTCAGGTCGATTATTTTGCGACTTACTATCTGATTGGATCGCTCATATTCAATTTTGTTGTAGAATGCACCTCAGGTTCACTTATGTCCGTCATATATGCCGCCCCTCTTATTAAAAAGGTATATATTCCAAAATACATTTTCCCTATGGAAAAGTGTGCCTTTGCATTTGTCAATATGCTTTTTGGTATCTTTGCAGTGCTGGTGGTAATGCTGATACAGGGTGTTCCATTTACCGCAAAAATGCTTTTGTCTTTTATTCCTATGATATATGCACTGATATTCGCATTCGGTATGGGGCTTGTGCTTGCGGCACTGACTGTATTTTTCAGAGATGTGGAACATCTTTATTCCGTATGGGTGACTATATGGATGTACCTCACACCTATCATTTATCCGGAAGAACTCGTAGCTTCAACATCAGTTGCTACCATAATGAAGATCAACCCTATGTACTACTATGTTCATATGCTCAGAAGCTTTATGATGTACGGCACACTCCCGAGCATAAATGAGCATATCATCTGCATAACATTCTCTCTTGCGTCGCTTATCGTGGGATTGGGACTGTTTAAAAAGGTTCAGGATAAGTTCATTCTCTATATCTGAGTCTTGAAAGGAAACACAAAATGGAAAATGCAGTAGAAATAAAAAATGTATCTATGAAATTCCGTATGACAACGCAGAAAGTGGACAGCATAAAGGAATTTGCCATACGCAAAATGAAAAAACAGCTTCATTACGTTGACTTTATGGCTCTTGACAATATTTCATTCAATGTTGGAAAAGGCGAGGTAGTAGGCATTATCGGTCTTAACGGTTCGGGAAAAAGCACCACTTTGAAACTTATTTCAGGAATACTTAAGCCCACTGAAGGCACAGTCAAGGTAAACGGAAACATTTCACCTCTTATTGAATTGGGTGCAGGTTTTGACTATGAGCTTACAGCAAGGGAAAATGTATTTTTAAACGGCTCTGTTCTTGGATTTTCTCATGCCGAAATGGAAAATAAAATGGACGAGATAATAGAATTTTCCGAGCTTGGCGATTTTATGGATACTGCCATAAAAAACTTTTCTTCGGGTATGCTTGCCCGCTTGGGCTTCTCGATCGCCACAAATGTCCGCCCCGAAATACTTATTGTTGACGAGATACTGGGCGTAGGTGACTTCCTTTTTCAGCAGAAATGCGAAAAGCGAATAAATGATATGATGAGCGGCGGCACCACTGTTATTATAGTTTCTCACTCAATTGACCAGATAAAACGCCTTTGCGACCGTGTTGTTTGGCTTGACAAAGGCAAGGTCAAGCTTATAGGTGAAACCCAGATAGTATGCAATGAATACTCGGAGATAAAGAAATAATTTTATAGTATAAGCTTACAGCCGAGAAATTAGGATAAAACAAAAGGAGTAAACAAATGAATAGCAACTCTGAATCTCCAAAACAGGAACTGATACAGCTTAGAGCTGAAAACAAAAAACTTCTGTTGGAAAAAGCCGCCGCAGAAAAAAACAATCGTGAGCTTGAACGCAAAATAAGCGAGCTTTCCGCTGCATTGAATGATATTCAGCATTCATACAATGCTGTTATAAATTCTCACTGCTGGAAGATGACTTATCCTCTCCGTGCTACTCTAAACGCTGTCAAGAACTTTGTACTTATCCAATATTTTCGCAAGTTCTGTATTTCTCTTAAAAGGAATGGTCTGAAGCAAACTATGCACAAGGTCAAAAAGACTTTGTTCCCCAAAAGTGTTTATCAAGACGTTATTGCTGCCGCAGTTCTCAGCGAAAGCGATACTCAGAAGCAGAAAAACACTGTTTTTGACAAAAACATAAAATTTAGCATTATCGTTCCCCTTTACAATACTCCTGTGAAATTCCTGAATGAAATGATATCCTCAGTGATAGCCCAGACATACAGCAACTGGGAGCTGTGTCTTGCTGACGGCAGCTCTGCCGACCACCCTGAAGTTGAAAAGGCTGTAAACAAATTTGCACAGAAGGACAGCCGTATCCTTTACAAAAAGCTTCCCAAAAATCTTGGCATATCAGGCAATACAAACGCTTGTCTGGATATGGCTTCGGGAGATTACATCGGATTGTTCGACCACGATGATCTTCTCCACCCCGCTGCACTTTATGAAGCAATGAAAGCCATTTGCGAAAAAAAAGCGGATTTCATATACACTGATGAACTTGTTTTCAGAAGTCCCGACATCAACTCAGTTGTGGCAATTCATTTTAAACCGGATTATGGTCCCGATTTTATTAGGGGAATAAACTTCATCTGTCATTTTTCTGTTTTCAGCAAAGAGCTGCTTGAAAAGGCAGGCAGATTCCGCTCCGAATTTGACGGCAGCCAAGATCACGATATGATTCTGCGGCTGACATCAAAAGCCGAAAATATCGTGCATATTCCAAAGATACTTTACTATTGGAGATCTCACCCCAATTCCGTAGCAGGCAGCATTGAAGCCAAGACTTATGCCATAGATGCGGGCATCAGAGCTGTACAGACCAATCTTGATGAGCAGGGCATAAAGGCAAAAGTATCAAGATGTGAGACATTCCCCACTGCCTACAGAATAAAATACGATATTCTTTCCTATGACAAGGTAAGTATTATCATTCCTAACAAAAACCACCTTGATGACCTTGCTCTCTGTATAAATTCTATCCTTACAAAATCAACATATCCCAATTTTGAAATAGTTATTGTGGACAATGGTTCCGATGATCCTGAACTGTTTGAATATTATGATGAGCTCAAAAAGGACAGCAGATTTGTTATCTGCTCACTTGACATTCCATTTAACTATTCAAAGCTCAACAATTTTGCTGCAAAAAAAGCATCAGGCAAATACTTTATTCTTCTGAACAACGACATCGAAATAATCACACCTGAATGGATAGAAGAAATGCTGATGTACGTTCAGCGTGATGATGTGGGAATATGCGGTGCAAAGCTTTATTATCCCGACAACACCATCCAGCACGCAGGTGTTATTGTTGGTCTTGGAGGTGTGGCAGGTCACTGCTTCGGCGGCTTTAACAGGAATGACAACGGCTATCTGTGTCACCTTGTATGCGCTCAGGAACTTTCTGCCGTCACCGCTGCCTGCCTGATGATAAAGGCATCTGTATTTGAAGAGGTAAACGGTCTTGATGAGGATAATTTCAAGGTTGCTTACAATGATGTTGACCTCTGCCTGAAGGTACGTGAAAAAGGGCTCCTTGTTGTCTGGACACCCTATGCTGAGGCGTATCATTATGAATCCAAATCAAGAGGCTATGAGGACACTCCGGAAAAACAAAAGCGCTTTATTGCCGAACAAAATTATTTCAAGACCAAGTGGGCGGATTTTCTTAAAAAGGGAGACCCTTATTACAATCCCAATCTGACTGTTGACAGAGGAGATTATACTGTAAAATAATTAGGAGAGGTTATTATGATATCTTTAGTTGGTTATACCGGATTCGTTGGTTCCAATATATACGAAAAAGGCAGGGCAAATATAGACAAAGTCTATAATTCCTCAAACATTTCCGAAGCATTCGGCACACACCCGGATTTGCTTATTTATTCCGGACTGCGTGCAGAAAAGTATCTTGCAAACAATGCTCCGGAAAAGGATATGGAACTCATTATACAGGCAGAAAAAAACATAGCTGAAATAGCCCCGGCAAATCTTGTCCTTATTTCTACAATAGATATTTTTAAACAGCCCAAAAACGTTGATGAGAACTCTCCTGTAGATACCAATGGTCTTGCAGCATACGGTTACAACAGATATCAGCTTGAAAAATGGGTTCGGGAGCACTATCCCGAAGCACTCATCATCCGTCTTCCGGGACTGTTCGGAAAAAATATAAAAAAGAACTTTATTTATGATTATATCAATCTGATACCGTTTATGCTCAAGCCTGAAAAATTCAATGAATTGGCTGAAAAAGATCCTGAATTAAAAAAATACTACACACTGCAGGATAATGGCTTTTATAAATTCATTGCAGATAACGAAAATCGTGAAAAAATCAAAGAGAAATTTAAAAAGCTTGGTTTTTCCGCACTGAACTTCACTGACAGCAGAAGCAAATATCAATTCTACGATCTGAGCAGACTCTGGAAAGACTGTCTCTTATACACATCTCCGAGCCCACGAGACGCTACGCT
>CAMBJF010000008.1 GCA_945867875.1 uncultured Ruminococcus sp.
ACACACTGCATATCGTCGGCAGCGTCAGATGTGTATAAGAGACAGCCTCTTCCTTGTTTCCGCAGGCTATATCGCATACAGAATGATAAGCAACTACAACTACAACGAGCGCTGGAAAGACTACGACGAGTGTGGTCTTAGCTGATCGGCGGAAAATATATGTACATTTATAATGCAAAAATAATCACAATGGACGACAAGGGTACTGTCATTGAGAACGGCTTTGTCAGGACTGATGACAGTATTATTGCCGAAATTTCTGAGGGCACGCCCGCAGACCTGTCCGACAGCGACATCAACGCTCACGGCAATATCCTTATGCCCGGCTTTGTGGATATCCACACACATATGGGCTTTATCGGCGACGGCGCAGGGGAGGAGGGCATTGACGTAAATGAGGGCAGTGACCCTGTTATGCCCCAGCTCCGTGCAGTTGACGGCATAAATTTCCGTGACGGATATTTTGCCGATGCGGTAAAGGCAGGCGTTACCTCTGTGGTAACGGGTGTAGGCTCTCTCAATCCCATTGGCGGCGATATGATAGCTCTCAAGACCGCAGGAAGATGCCTTGATGATGCGCTGATATGCCGCTCGGGAATAAAGTTTGCTCTCGGTGAGAACCCCAAGTCATATTACACCGAGCGTGACGAAGCCCCTCAGACCCGTATGGCCACAGCCGCACTTATCCGTGAAGCCCTTGAAAAGGCAAAGCGATACAAAGAACAGCTTGACCGTGCGGAGGAGCCTGAGGACAGACCCGATTATGATATCAAGTGCGAGGCGCTGATACCACTGCTGAACGGCGAGATGAAAGCCCATTTTCATTGCCACAGAGCCGACGATATAATGACAGCCCTGAGAATTTGCAGGGAATTTGACCTCACCCCTCTCCTTATCCACTGCACCGAAGGTCATCTCATTGCGGATATACTGGGTGAAAAGGGCGCAGAAGCCGTGGTAGGCCCTATAATCTGCGACAGGGGAAAGCCCGAGCTTGCCAATGCATCTCTTGAAAATGCCGCAAAGCTCAGTGCTGCGGGAGTAAAACTTGCAATATGCACCGACCACCCCGAAACGCCCATAAACTTCCTCACCACAGGAGCGGCATATTGCCACAAATACGGTCTCCCGAAGGACACGGCTCTGAGAGCACTCACCTCCACTGCCGCAGAGCTCGGAGGATTTGGCGATAAAACAGGCTCTGTATCCATAGGAAAAGACGCCGACCTTATAATCCTTGACGGCGACCCATTTGAAATAAAAACCAATGTCCTTATGACTATGATAAACGGAAAAGTATATTACGAAAGGAACTGAACCAATGTCCAAGAAAGCAAAAAGATTTGCGGCAGGAATATGTGCAGCTGCAATGACCGCTTCACTGCTCACAGCCTGCGGAAACACCGACACAAGCACCGATGCCGACACATCATCGGCTGACACATCTGCACAGGATAATTCGGGCGATGACGCATCTGCCGAAAAGACCGATGACGGAATAAACGCAGTTTTCGGCGAGATCAGAACGGAGTACAACGAAAATCTCGACCTCTCCGATTACCCCCTCACCGTCTCCGAAGTCCCCGCAGATTTCACAATGACCGTTGAAGCCGAAAGCGGCGAGCTTATCGGTTCTGCCGCAAAGCACGATCTCCCCGAAGCATCGGGCGGAGCATTCGTTAACGGTGTCAACCTTGAGGGCGATGAGCTGAAAATGACCGCTGAGATACCATACAGCGGCTTCTATGACCTGAATTTCCGGACAATGGGCAGTGCAGGCAGAGTGAACAACGTCCTCGTTGACGATATGAAGGTTGGCGACATCACCACAAATTCCCCCGAATTTTTCGGCGATACCCCCCTCGATTACATCTACCTTGATGCAGGAACACACACTATTTCAATAACACCCAGCTGGGGATATATCGACATCGACTGTCTTATCATCTCCGCCGCCGCAAACCCTGTTACCGAAGATACATACAAGGTAACATCTCCTCTCTCCAACCCCAACGCAGACGAGCCCACACGGAGACTTTACAAGTTCCTCTGCGATGTTTACGGAAAATATTCCCTTGCGGGACAGTATGCCGACAAGGGCAGAGAGTCATCGGAATATGAAAAGATAACCGCAAAGACAGGCAAGACCTTTGCAGTTTTAGGACTTGATGTAAGCAACTACAGCCTTGGAAGCAAGGCTCACGGCTCCGAGTCGAGAACAATTGAGTATGCCTATGACTGGTACAAAAACGCAGGCGGCATCGTTCAGCTCTGCTGGCACTGGACATCTCCCGAGGAATATGCGGTAAACAGCGGCGACAACCCTTGGTACAGCTCATTCTACAAGGAAGGCTCGAAGCTTGACCTTGACAAGATAATGAACGGCGAGGACGAAGTCGGCTATCAGCTCCTTATGGACGATATCGACAATATGTCCGAACAGCTTGCCCGTCTCAGAGACGCAGGCGTGCCCGTTCTCTGGAGACCTCTTCACGAAGCGGCAGGCGGCTGGTTCTGGTGGGGCAACTGCGAGCCTGAGAGCTACAAGAAGCTGTGGAACGTAATGTATGACAAGATGACCAACGAGCACAATCTCACAAACCTTATCTGGATATGGAACGGACAGTCTCCCGAATGGTACCCCGGAGATGAGACCGTTGACATAAACGGTTGGGACATTTATGCAGGCAACCACGTTGACACCTCACAGAGCGGACGCTTTGCGGATATGGCGACAAATTACGGTGAAAAGACAAAGCTTATCGCCCTCACCGAAAACGGCTGTGTAATGGACCCCGACAAGGTCATGAACGATAACGCAAGATGGCTCTTCTGGGGCACCTGGAGCGACCCGTTCACAATGAAGCTGGGCGTTGTTATCAACGACGAGTACACCACCGTTGAGCTTCTCACAAAGGCGTACAACCACGAAAGAGTGCTCACCCTTGATGAGCTCCCCGACCTCAAAAACTATCCTCTCGATTGATGATATGACCAAAAATGGCTCCCGCACAAATGCAGGAGCCGTTTTTGTCATATTACCGTTCGTTTTCCGAAGTCAAGAGTTTTCATCAGACTCCGCATCACTTACCGTCTGATTCAGTCCTGACCGGATATTCAGTCCTGACTGGATATTCAGTCCTGACTGAATAGTTTCCCCCATAAGCGGTCTTGTAAACCCGTTTTCAGCATCATTGTATGTAATGTCCGCACCTATCATAAGATGGTCGTCAAAAAGGAGATTTACAAAAACATTTTCGGGAATGTCGGGGTAATTGAGAATTTTGTAGCTGTACATCGTCACCTTTTTGCCCGAATAGGGGAGGAGATCAAAGCCCTGAGATTTCTGGAGCTCGTTATATTCATTATACGAATCGTTGAACTCCGCAGGTATCTCTATATCCCTGCTCTCCGGGTCAGGCTCGACGATAAGTCCGCATTTGTTCAGAAACTCCACCCTCTCCGCATTGCACTCAAAGGTAAACTGCTTTTCGGTCTCCGCCTCGTCCTTTGCGGCAAGGACAAACCAGGCAAGTCCCCCGAGGATTATAAAAACAATGGCAAGGAATATGCCTTTGCCCTTTTTTCTGCCGCTCTCACGTCCGTTTGAATGATCTCTGCTCATAAAATCACCGCTCCATAATCATTATTTTTCATTAATAAGGATATCCGCTAAAAAATTATATGCGGCAGTCTGCAAAAAAAGACAGGCAGGCAACAAAAATATTGACATACGGGCAAAAGTCTGCTATAATGATACTGTAATGCGGCAAAATCACAAGTGCCCAATAACTTTCATCGAAATGAGGAATTAATAATGTCTGCAAATATCGTAATCGGCACCCAGTGGGGCGACGAGGGCAAGGGAAAGGTAATTGATATCCTTGCTTCCCGTGCTGATGTTGTAGTCCGTGCACAGGGCGGAAACAATGCAGGTCACACTGTTGCCAGCGGCGGCGAAACTTACAAGCTTCATCTTATCCCCTCGGGTATTCTTTATAAAAATACACTCTGCCTTATCGGAGCAGGCGTAGTTCTCGATCCCAAGGACCTCCTTGGCGAGATAGACTCCCTTTCCGCAAGAGGAATTTCCTTTGACAACCTGAAGATCGACCCCAGAGCACACATCATTATGCCTTGGCATATCGCTCTTGACGGCCTTTCCGAGAAGTTCAGAGGCAACAAGGATATCGGTACAACTCACAGAGGTATCGGTCCCACTTATATGGACAAGTACGAGAGATGCGGCCTCCGTTTCTACGATCTCGTTCACCCCGACATTTTCAGAGAAAAGGCTAAAAGCGTTGGCGAGCTGAAAAATGCTATCATCACAAAGGTATATGGCGGCGAAGCTATCGACCTTGACAAGGTGATCGAGGAATATATCGGCTACGGTCAGCGTCTTGCAAAGTATATGGACGATGTTTCCGTTCTTACCTATGAGGCTAAGAAGGCAGGAAAGACCATTCTCTTCGAGGGCGCTCAGGCAACCCTCCTTGACATCGACTTCGGAACATACCCTTATGTTACCTCCTCCCACCCCCTGTCCGCAGGCGTTTGCACAGGTTCGGGCGTAGGTCCTATGGTAATTGATGCTATCTACGGCGTTGCAAAGGCATACACCACAAGAGTGGGCAAGGGTCCCTTCCCCACCGAGCTTAACGACGAAACAGGCGACTATATCCGCAACAAGGGCGGCGAGTTCGGCACCATCACAGGCAGACCCAGAAGAACAGGCTGGTTCGACTCTGTTATCGTCCGCCACGCTGTTCGTGTAAACGGACTTTCCTCTCTCGTTATCAACAAGCTTGACACTCTCGCTGGTCTTGACACACTCAAAATTTGCGTAGCATACAAAAAGCCCGACGGCTCCGTTATCAGAGACTTCCCTCCCACACTTGAGGGACTTGAGGGCTGCGAGCCTGTTTACGAGGAATTCCCCGGCTTCACCGAGGATCTCTCCGCTTGCAGAAAGTTCGAGGAGCTTCCCGAGATATGCCGCAAGTATATCGCACGTCTTGAAGAGCTTTGCGAATGCCCAATCAGTATGGTCGGCGTAGGCCCTGACAGAGAGCAGGTTATCGAAAGATAAATTTTCCCTGACATCAGCGGGGCGGAAGGTTTTTTCCGCCCCGATTTTTATAAAAGTGCTATACGAACAAATAAACTTCGGAGGAAAAGCAATGGAAAATAAAAATATAATCCTTACAGGCGACCGCCCCACAGGCCGCTTACATCTCGGACATTATGTCGGCTCTCTCAAAAGAAGAGTTGAGCTTCAGAACTCAGGCAATTATGATGAAATTAACATTCTCATCGCCGACGATCAGGCTCTTACGGATAATGCCGACAACCCCGGAAAGATAAGAGAGAACATTATAAATGTAGTTCTTGACTACCTTTCCGTAGGCATTGACCCCACTAAATCCACAATATGCGTGCAGTCCGCACTTCCCGCCCTCCACGCACTGACTTTCTATTATATGAACCTCGTAACAACTGCAAGACTGTCAAGAAACCCTACTGTCAAGGCTGAGATACAGCTCCGTGGCTTTGCAGATGAGGGACTTCCCGCAGGATTTTTTGCATACCCCGTTTCCCAGGCAGCCGACATCACCGCTTTTGATGCAAATGTAGTGCCCGTAGGCGAGGATCAGCTCCCTATGCTGGAGCAGGCAAGGGAGATCGTTGAGAAATTCAACAGAGTTTACGGCGAAACTCTCGTAATGCCCAAGGCTATGATACCCGAAAACGAGACCCAGCGCAGACTTCCCGGCGTTGACGGCAAGGCAAAAATGAGCAAGTCCCTTGGCAACTGCATCTATCTTTCCGACACAGCCTCTGTCATAAAGAAGCAGGTCAACGGCAAAATGTACACCGACCCTCTCCACTTACAGATAACAGACCCCGGTCACACCGAGGGAAATGTTGTTTTCACATATCTTGACGCACTCTGCACAGACGAGCATTTTGCGGAATATCTCCCCGATTATGCAAATCTTGAAGAGATGAAGGAGCATTATCGCCGTGGCGGTCTCGGTGACGGAACCTGCAAAAAGTTCCTCTTAAACGTTCTTGAAGAGACCCTCAGCCCCATAAGAGCCGAGCGTGCAAAGTGGGAAAAGGACATTGACGCCGTTTATGACATCATCACCGAGGGCACTGCAAGAGCCGTTGAAAAGACAAACGCAACACTTGCCCGTGTACGCAAGGCAATGAGAATAGATTATTTCAATGACCGCTCTATTGTTAAGGAGTGGGAAGAACTTCTGAAAAAGGCAAAGCAGTAATATCCCTACAAACAATTTGTGCTAAACACAATGCAGGGGACGGGTCTCCCGTCCCCAATACCCATATACAGAACCTCAAAAAAGGAGCGAACATAAAAAATGTACGAACACCTTAAATACATAGACACCCTTATGAATGAAGCCGTCGAAAATGACAGCATAGCAGGCGGCAGCGTTGCCGTTATCCATAAGAGTGAAACGGTCTATAAGAAGCATTTCGGCTATTCCGACAGGGAACAGGGAAAGAAATTTGAGGGTGGCGAGCTTTTCCGCCTGTTTTCCCTCACAAAGCCCATAACCGCTACAGCCGCAATGCTGCTCCTTGAAAGAGGAAAAATTGAGCTTCGCTATCCTTTGAAATGGTTCCTGCCCACATTTGAAAACCCGCAGGTGCTTGACGAAAAGGGGCTCCGTCCTGCGGACAGGGACATTACCTTGGGCGATCTCCTCACAATGACCTCGGGCATATCCTACCCAGGCGGAGAATATGCCGCAGCGAAAATGGGGGAGATATGGGGCAGGCAGTCCGATGCATACGAAAAGGGCGGCAAGCAGCTCTCCACAAGGGATTTCGTCCTTGAAATGGGCAAAGCCCCCCTTGCATTCACCCCGGGCGCAAAATGGGAATACGGCGCATCTGCCGATGTAATGGGAGCGGTCATCGAAACGGTAAGCGGAATGAAGCTCAGCGAGTTTTACAAAAAGGAAATTTTCGAGCCTCTCGGAATGACCGACACGGGCTTTTATATCCCCGAGGAAAAATATTCACGCCTTGCAAAGCCCTATGTTCAGTCCCCCGAGGGCAATGTGCATTACACCAATCATGACCTCTGCATAACCGATTATAAATGCCCCCCTGCCTTTGAATCAGGCGGAGCAGGGCTTGTCTCCACCATTGATGATTACTCTAAATTCGTAAAAATGCTTGCAAATCACGGTTCCCTAAACGGCACACGCATTCTCGGCAGAAAGACAGTTGAGTTTATGTCATCAGACTGCCTTACAGATGCCCAGAGAAATTCAACCCAGTGGGACAGTATGATAGGACAGGGCTACGGCAACTTTATGCGTGTCCTCCACAGCCACGCTGCCGCAGGCTTTAACGGCACAAAGGGCGAATACGGCTGGGACGGAATGCTGGGCTGCTATTTCTGCATCGACCCTGCGGAGGACCTTGCGTTCCTCTACTTCGTCCAGCAGGCATACACAGGCTGCACCGAATTTACAAGACGGCTCCAGAACGTTGTGTGGGCTTCAATCGAATAAATACCATATTGTAACCGTATTGTTGTTGATTTTTACTGTATGGATATGGTATAATTGTAAAAGACACACCACAATAAAAACGAATGGAGCATAAACATTATGAGTAAATTTATGACAGTCGTTACCAATAAATGGTTCCGAATCGGAGTGAGCATTCTTGGCGTGGTTTATTCCCTCGTCCTTGCCTACTTCGACTACAACGTATTTTTCTATGACATCGAGTATGTGAGCCGAAAGGAATTTGCCATCGTCGGCTCGCTGTTCTCCGCTGTTATCTGCCTATTGTTCCTCTACACAAGAAAATCCCCCCTCACCTGCATATACGGAATGGTGAATATGCTGCTGTTTTTCCCGCTGCTGTTGCTTGACTGGGGAAACTGGCCATTGCTTCTCCCTGCGGCAGTCGTTACCCTCTTCGGATTTTTCTGCTGCCATATGAACGAAACGGCAAAGACCATTTTCGGAACAATATTCCTGCTTATGTACATACTGGGCGGTATAGCCTTTTTCCTGATAATGAACGTGTTCAGAGTGACCACCACGGACACCCTTATCGAAAGGGGAGTTTCCCCCTCGGGCGCATTCAGATATTACGTCCTTGATGTTCAGAACAAGTCCACAGGAAAGCTCTGCGTCTATGTTCAGCCCAACACCCTTGACAAGGACCACGGCTTCATCAGAATGGACAGCACCATTAAAAAGCTTGTAAAGCAGGCTCCCAAGCCTGTTGAGTTCGAGTGCGAGTGGAGCGGAACAAAAATGATAATCAACGGCGAGGTTTATTTCGATGAAGCGAAGAACCTTGCGGAGGAAAACGGACAGCTTGTATATGACATCTCCGACGGCAGCTGGAGCTATACATATTTCTCTATCGAATATCCTATCTTCAACACCATTGAGGACGTAAAAGGCAAGATTGACAAGCTTGCAGACAAGCTCTCTGAGGAAAACGAGACATCTTCCGACAGCTCCGAGACTGCATCTGAGCAGGACGGCGATACATCAGACACCTCTGAGACCGGATCCGAGACAGAGGATACCGAACCTGTTACCGAAGAATAAAACATAAAGCAACGCCGCACATCAATGAAGCTTCACTGATGTGCGGCGGTTTTATATTGTCTTATTACAGTATCCGTGGGAGTTGGAAACAAAAAGAAATGTTAGCATTTCATTGATTGCAGTGTATATTATTCTTGTTGGTATAAGGCTTTATTGGCAAGACATTGCAAAAGCTTCTTCGCTTGAGCTTACAGAGGAAGGAATTTTAGGCAGTCTCAAAATTTGGGGAGTAAACTCAAAATTAAACATTCCCCTTGATAACATAAGCAGCCTGTATGTCAAGGAGTCAATTTGGGACAAAATGCGAAGCGGCAAGACTTTAGGAATAGCTTCATCTTCGGGTTCAGTCAAATTCAGATGTGTACAGAATGCAGATGAATTTGTTGAAACTGTAAATAATCTCACAGAGAAAAGAAAAAATGCCGCAAAAGCTCCGAGTTCAGCTTCCAATCAGGTATCGTCAGCCGATGAACTGAAAAAATTCAAGGAGCTTTTAGATGCAGGAGCAATATCACAGGAAGAATATGACTCAAAGAAAAAGCAACTTTTAGGCTTATAAAGAAAATCAGCTCCCGCCAAACAGCAGGAGCTGATTTTTTTACATATTAATATCTTTTGGCTTTTCAATCCTGTCCATCTCAAACCAGAACGTGCTGCCGATGCCCTCCTCCGACTTAACGCCGAACTTGAAGCCGTGAAGAATGAATATCTGCTTTACAATGGAAAGCCCCAGACCCGTTCCGATGACCTCTCTCTTGTGCTTTTCGGCACGGTAGTAGCGGTCGAATATCAGGGGCATAAGCTCCTTTGAAATGCCGTCGCCCGTGTCGGTAACGGATATCTGTATCTTCTTCGGGGTGCAGACCTCTGTAACATAAACAGTCTTTTCCTCGCCGGAATAGTTCACGGCATTGTTCACAAGGTTGTAGATTATCTGGTCGAACTTGATAAGATCAGCCTCGCCCCATGCATCCTCATTGGTGCTCACATAGAACTTGTAGCCGTCACGCTCGGAAAGAAGAGTGTATCGGGTCATAATTTCCTTAAGCCTGCTGCCCACGCAGAACGGCTCCTTGTGAAGCTCGGTGCTGCCGTTTTCAAGCTTTGTCAGATCCATAATGTCATTTACCAGAGCCGCAAGACGGTCGCTCTCCTCGATGATTATTCCAAGGTGCTCATCACGCTTGACAGGGTCATCGCCCGACAGGTCACGTATCATCTCAGCATATGCTTTCACCATCGTAAGGGGCGTGCGCAGGTCATGGGAAATGTTCGCCATAAGGTCACGGCGCATAGTGTCTATCTTGGTTATCTCGTTTGATGCATAGTTCAGCGTTTCCGCAAGCTGCTCGGTCTCGGTATAGCCACGGCCGTTAAATTTGACGTTGTAATCACCCTGAGCAAGCTTCTCAGCCGAACGTGTAATGCGGACGATTGGCGTTGCCACAAGGCTTGAAAGGAAAATGGATATGCCGAACGCCAGTGCCAGCATCGCAAGGCTCACCTGAAGCATCTGCACCCTAAGTATATCCACCGTGGATTCCAGCGGTTCAAGAGATGTGTTCAAAAGCAGATATCCCTTGGGGTCATCTTTTGTTCCCAAAAGCATCGCAAACATAAGAGTGTTGTTTTCAAAGCGGGAGTTTTTTATCTCCGCATAATATATCCCCGTTGAGCTGTCATAGGCAAGCTTGCGGTATTTTGCAAGGGAAGCGCCGCTGTGGAGCAGGCAGTTTTTGCCCATAACATCATAGGAATAAACGCTTAGCCCGTATCTGTCCTGAATAAGCACGCAGGTGTCATTATCGTGGGCTATCCTATCAAGGGAGTCGGTAGTAAAGCCCTCCTCGCTCCATTTTGTAAGGATATAGCTTGCGATAGACGAAATATCGTTGGTTTTCTCCGTTCTGTAGGTGGCTTCGAGGGAGAATGTAAAGGATATCCATATCATTATGAGAATGCTCACAATGAAAATGGCAAAATATATCCACACCGTGAAACGGATACTTCTCAGAGCCTTTTTCAGCTCGGTTTTCTTACTTGCCGCCATCGAACTTGTAGCCCATTCCTCTCAGAGTGACGATAAATTTGCGGTATTCCCCGAGAGAGTTTCTCAGCATCTTGATGTGGGTGTCAACGGTTCTGTCATCGCCGTAGAAATCGTATCCCCATACCTCTTCAAGAAGCTTTTCACGGGAAAGCGCAATGCCCTTGTTGCGGACAAGATAGAAAAGGAGATCGTATTCCTTTGGGGTAAGGGAAGCGGGAACGCCGTCCACCTTAACAACTCTGCCCGACATATCGATTTCAAGTCCCTCGAACTTGAGAGTCTCCCTGCCCTCGGTCTGCTCTGCGGGAGCACTTCTCTTGATGACCGCCCTTATTCTCGCAAGGAGCTCCTTGGGAGAGAAGGGCTTTGTAACATAGTCGTCAACGCCTATCTCGAAACCGAAAAGCTTGTCGTATTCCTCGCCCCTTGCTGAGAGCATAATAACGGGGGTGTGCTTGGTCTTGCGAATTTCCTTTACAGCGGAATAACCGTCAAGCTTCGGCATCATAATGTCCATAATGATAAGGTCGAAGTCCTCCTTGCGGCAAATTTCAACAGCCTCCATACCGTCCTCGGCTTCAACGGTCTCAAAGCCGTCAAACTTGGCATATTCGCTTATAACGTTTCTGATATTCTTTTCATCATCAACAATAAGAATCCTTTTTTTATCCATAATGATCCCTGCTTTCTCTGTATTTTTTGTGGGGTCTGATTTTTATGATTACATTATAACACGCAAATGTGTATTTTTTGTGAAAATCAGGAGAAAACAGCCGATATCACAGGATAACGGTGCAAAAAATCGCCAACATTCAACATTTGGTTGGGTAAATGTTGAATGTTGGTAATTTTTATGATTTATATTATGACCAAATGGAATTGAGCTGATTGATTTATCGCTCAAACATACTAACGTTACCGAGCCACAAATAAGAAATTTTTCTCAATATATCTTATCGAGATATCTGCTTAGCCACGCCAATGCGCTTCTCCGCAAAAAGACATACCGTCATAACCACAGGGAATATCATCGCCGCAAGAATGCCCGCTTTCATATCCCCGCCTGCCCTGTCGGAAACAAATCCCACAAGAGTGGGACCGCCCGAACAGCCCACATCCCCCGCAAGTGCAAGGAGCGCAAACATAGCCGTGCCGCCGCCCCTTATTGAAGCGGAAGCCTTGCTGAATGTGCCGGGCCACATTATGCCAACCGAAAAGCCGCACACCGCACAGCCGATAAGGGACACCACAGGGTTCGGCACAAGGGTGATGCACAGATATGCACCTATGCACAGAAAGCAGCTGTATTTCATAAACCTGTCAAGATCGAGCCTGTGACCGTATTTGCCGTAAATGAGCCGTGAAAGCCCCATAAGCACCGCAAAAGCCATTGGCCCCGCAAGGTCGCCCACAGTCTTGCTCACCCCGAGACACTTTTCAGCAAATGCAGAAGCCCACTGGCTCACAGCCTGCTCGCTTGCCCCCGCACATATCATCATCACAAGGAGCATTCTGAAAATGCCGCTTGCAAAAAGCTCTTTGAATGTAAGTCCCGTTTCGCCCTCCTCCACAAGGGGATATATTGGCACCTTTGCAAAAAGCACAGTGTTGAGCACAGGCACAGCCGCCCATATCAAAGCGAGTATCTTCCAGTTTTCCGTGCCGAAAATGGAGAAAAATGCGGTGGAGAGGAGAACAACCCCAACGTGTCCCCAGCAGTAAAATGAGTGGAGCAGGCTCATTGCTTTTTCCTTGTTGTCCGTGGGGCACGCCTCGATAATGGGGCTTATAAGCACCTCGATAAGTCCGCCGCCCACAGCATAAATCACCACAGATATGAGCAGTCCCGCAAATGCATCGGGCATTATCTGCGGCAGCACCGTCAGCATAATAAGTCCAGCCGCTGAGCAGATGTGGGCTATAATTGCCGAGGCACGATAGCCTATCTTATCCGCAAAGCCTGCCGAGAGCAGATCGACCGCAAGCTGAACGCCGAAATTTACGGTTATGATCAGTGTTATCTGAGAAAGGGGAATGCCGTAGCTTTTCTGAAAGGTCACAAAAAGCAGGGGCACAAAGTTATTGACAATTGCCTGCACGATATATCCGATAAAGCAGGCATACATTGTTGACTTGTAATTTGGTTTCATATAAAAAATCTCCTTTTTTCTATACCTGTTGCATTATATCACAAAGTTTACTCAAAGTCTTGACTAAAATCGTCATTTTATGATACAATATCTCCAAAGTCTGTGAAAGGGGATATATATGCAGATAACCGAGATAATTACCGATGAATCAATGAGAGAGCTGAGACAGCACGGAACAGCAGGCTTCCCGTTTGAGTATTATTATGATGACATCAGGAGCTTTTCCAAGCAGATTGTTGACTGGCACTGGCACAGGGAATTTGAATTTTGCTATGCCGAAAGCGGCACGGTGCTGTGCTCCGTAAATTCCGCAAGGATATGTCTCGAAGAGGGGGACGGCATTTTCATAAACAGCCGTGCCATACACCGATTTGAAACGGAAAACGACGCAAAAATGCCAAATATCCTTTTCAGTCCCGAGTTCATCGCCCCCGACGGCTCGGACATTTATGAGGAATATGTCCGTCCCGTGCTCACGTCGGGCTGCGAGTATATCGTTATAAGGAAAAATGAAAATATCCTGATGTCACTGCTCACCGACGCTGTTTACACCGCAGCGTCGGGATTTGATGACAAGCTGGGGATAATGATAAAGGTGTGCAGGCTGTGGCAGGAGATATGTCCTCTCGCCAAAGCCTGCACACCCGCCGCAGACAGGGGAACGATGCTCACCCGCTCCCGAATGCGTACAATGATGCAGTTCATAGCCGATAATTACAAAGAAAAGATAACCCTTGCCGACATTGCAGGCTCTGCAAGCATCAGCAAAAGCGAAGCTCTCAGGTGCTTTAATTCCTGCGTGGGTATGACCCCCGTGAAATATCTCACAGCACTGCGCCTTGAAAAAGCGGCAAAGCTCCTGCTCTCCACCGATGACACGGTGACACGGATAGCCGTTGAATGCGGCATTGACAACATAAGCTACTTTATCCGTATTTTCACCGCCGCTTTTGGCGTTACACCAAAAGCCTACCGCAGCAGTATCACATAAAATGCATAAGCACCATACAGCAGGCTGTGCCGAGGATTATGCTGAGGAATGTGTTATGTTTGAGCTTATATGAGACCGCCGTCGCAATAACTCCCGCAATTTCGGGGATACCCGTGTGAACGATGTCGGTCTTTACATCTTTAAGGCAGTAGATTATAAGCACCGCCATAACTGCCGAGGGGAGCAGCTTTCCAAGCCTGTCAAGGATATCGGGGAGCTTGTGCTCGCCTCTGAAAACGAGGAACGGGAACGCTCTGAGCAGAAAGGTTATGACCGCTGAAATTATAATGGCGGCAGCAATATATCCATATCCCGTCATACCTTTTCACTCTCCTTTCCGCAGAAAAGCACGAGCAGACCCGATGTAATGAGCAGTGCGGGCAGCATAAATGCCGATGATCCTAAAATAAAGAGACAGAGCACGCCTACTCCCAGACCCATTAAAGCAGGCTTGTGAGACTTTGCATTTTCCCACCTGTCAATGAAAATTATGACAAAAAGTGCCGTCATACAAAAGTCGATGCCCTTTAGCTCAAAGGGAATAAGCTGACCTAAAATGCCGCCGATGACCGAGCCTATGAGCCAGTAGCTTTTTGAAAAAATCGCCACAAGGAACATTATGCTGTGACGCTCCTCCTTGTCAGACACATTTTCAAGAGTGGTGTTCACCGCAAATGTCTCGTCGGTCATAGTGTTCACCATATACCATTTCCTTTTGCCCATCTGCTTGAACTCGTCAAGATAGGCAAGGCTGTAAAAGGTCTGCCTGCTGTTCATAAGAATGGCTGTGAGAGCAATGGTGATAAGTGAAGCGCCGCTGCTTAAAAAGGTTATCAGCACAAACTGAAAGGCTCCTGTGTAGACCGCCTCGCTCACCAGCAGCGACATATACCATTTAAAGCCTGCCGATTCCATCATAATGCCGTAAGCCGTTCCCACGAAAATGTAGCTGCACAGAACGGGCAGAGATCTTATAAATGCTTTTTTTAATATCTCCCTGTTCATAATATACTTCTCCTATATGATATAGACATATTATACTCCCATTTTATGTACTTGTTAAAAACATCAGGCAAATTTTATTCATTTTTTCAGGAATAAAATTCTGTACTTCGTCACATTGTATAAAGCAGCCGTCATAAATTATCGTTTTATGCCGAATGTCTGCCGAACCGTCCTCAAAGCACTTGACGGAAAGAACTTTTGACCTTATAATGATATAGTATATACTCTGTCGGCGGAACAGCCCGACAGCACATCTATCTTATACTAAGAACCAATTAAAAACTGTACAAAAAATCGAACATAATCTTGCATATATGGATTATGCGAAGATTTTTTGTCTACAGTTTTATTGGTTATTAGTATTAAATCACCACAGGGGGAATATCAGTGAATTTTCTCGAAGAAAGAATTGTAAAAGACGGTATCGTCAAGGAGGGAAATGTCCTTAAAGTTGACAGCTTCCTCAATCATCAGATGGACATAAGGCTTTTTGAGCAGATTGGCGCAGAGTTCAAGCGCCGTTTCGAGGGCAAGGACATCACAAAGATACTTACCATAGAAGCCTCAGGCATAGGCATCGCCTGCATCGTTGCAAGATATTTTGACGTGCCCGTGGTATTTGCCAAGAAGTCCCAGAGCATCAACATCGAGGGCGATGTATATGTGGCAGAGGTGGAGTCCTTTACCCACAAGCGCACAAATCAGGTCATCGTTTCAAAGAAATATCTTTCCCCCGAGGATAAAATACTCATCATCGACGATTTCCTCGCAAACGGCTGTGCCCTCCAAGGACTTATCTCTATCATAAACGCTGCGGGAGCTGCTGTTGAGGGAATAGGCATCGTCATCGAAAAGGGCTTCCAGATGGGCGGTCATACCATAAGAAACCTTGGCTATCACCTTGAGTCCCTTGCAATAGTTGACAGTATGGACGCAGCAACAGGAACCGTTTATTTCCGTGACCAGTCTCAGGGGGTACATAATGCAGAAAACTCAGAATGTATCAACTGAAAACATCTATCGCCTTGAAGGACGTGTGCCCATAGGAAAGGCTATCCCTTTCGGACTTCAGCACATTCTTTCAATGTTCGTGGCGAACATTGCCCCCATAATCATCGTGGCAAACGCCTGCGGACTGAGCAGCACCCAAAGCGCAGCCCTTATCCAGAGCGCAATGCTCATTGCGGGAATAGGCACGCTTATCCAGCTTTTCCCCCTGTGGAAGGTGGGCTCGGGGCTTCCTATCGTAATGGGAATAAGCTTCACATTCGTTTCTATCCTCTGCTACATCGGTGCAGCCTATGACTACAACACGGTGGTGGGAGCGGTGCTCATCGGCGGACTGATAGAGGGAATACTGGGACTTTTTGCCAAATACTGGATAAAGCTTATCTCCCCCATAGTTGCGGCAAGCGTGGTAACGGCTATCGGCTTTTCCCTTTTGTCGGTGGGAGCGGCATCATTCGGCGGCGGCAGCGGAAGTGCCGATTTCGGCAGTGCTTCAAACTGGATACTGGGCCTTATAACCCTCCTCTGCTGCATACTTTTCAACATTTTCGCAAAGTCATTTTTAAAGCAGCTGTCCGTACTTTTCGGACTTGTTGTGGGCTACATAGTGGCAATATTTATGGGCAAAGTGGATTTCTCCGCTCTTGCGGGAGTGGGAATAATCTCACTTCCTCAGATAATGCCCTTTGCGCCCAAATTTGACATCAACGCAATAATCTCCGTAACGCTCATATTCCTCGTGTCCGCCACCGAAACTATCGGAGATACATCAGCAGTATGCTCTGCGGGTCTCGGACGTGATGTTACGGTAAAGGAAACATCGGGCTCCATTGCCTGCGACGGCTTTGTAAGTTCCCTCTCATCAATATTCGGCTGCCTGCCCATAACCTCGTTCAGCCAGAACGTGGGACTTGTGGCGATGACAAAGGTGGTAAACCGCTTTACTATCGGAACGGGCGCCGTGATAATGATACTTTCGGGCATATTCCCATTCCTGGGCGCCGTTCTTGCCACCCTCCCCGACGCAGTCCTCGGCGGCTGCACCATTATGATGTTCGGAACAATAGTTGTGAGCGGTCTCCAGATGATAGGCAAGTGCGGCTTTACTCAGCGAAACATCGTAATAACCGCCCTTTCCCTCAGCATAGGTCTGGGATTTACACAGGTCCCCGAGATATTCTCCGTTTTCCCCAGCATCGTGCAGAATATTTTTGCTGAAAACTGCGTGGCTGTTGTGTTCATTGTTGCGGTGGTGCTTAATCTTGTTCTGCCGAAGAATATGGATAATGAGACTGCTTTGGAAAAAGCGGAAGCTGAAAAAGAATAATATTTTTGAGCGTATTCGCAGAAAAAGCTTATTTTCACAAAAAAAACCTCCCCGAAAAAGGGAGGATTTTTTTGTATTATTCCGCACTGCCCTGAATTTTCCCATAAGGCGCAGCCATAAACTGCTTATAGAAAATCACGCCCACAATACTTGTGATAAGCTCCGTCACGGGATATGTGAGCCAGAAATAGTCAAGCCCGAAGCGTGAGAAAATATATCCCAGTGGCACGAACAGTATGACCGTTCGTATCACCGTGAGCAGGGAGCTTTTGAAGCCTCTACCCACCGCCTGAAAGAAAACGGGGAAAATAAGGGAAGTCACCATGGGGATAAAGCTTATGCCGATGTAGATAAATCCAACCTTGCCAATTTCAACAACAAGGTCATCGGAGGTGAACACCCGCAGCATCTGCTCAGGGATAAGTATGAAGCAAAGCGTTCCTAAAAACATCAATGCCCAGCCGAACAGCACCGAACTTTTCAGCACATTTTTACATCTTTCAACATTTCTCGCCGCATAGTTGAAACTTATTACGGGCACGATGCAGGTCTGCATTGCGCTGAGGGGGATAAAGAAAAACGTCTGCCATTTGTAGTAAAGTCCGAGGGCTGTGACAGCTTGGTCGGAGAAGCCCGCAAGTATCATATTCAGACCGAAAATGTAAAAGGTGTAGGCTGACTGCATAATGATGTTGGGAATGCCTGCGCCGAATATTTTTTTCACATACCGTGGATATTTGGACAAATTCGGAGATTTTCTATACCCCTTTTTCATCACGATAAGTGCGGCGGCTATCTGTCCCGCAGCGGTGGCAATGGCGGCTCCCGAAATTCCAAACTTCGGCAGACCGAACATTCCGAAAATGAGCAGGGGGTCAAAGATTATATTGACCACCGCTCCCACTATCTGAGCTATCATCGGCGTTTTCATATCGCCGTTTGCCTGACATACCTTTGTCCAGATGCTCTCGGTGAAAAGTCCGATACTGCCCACGCAGACTATCCTGCCGTATGCCACAACTCCCGCAATGACCTCCTCCGAATCGGTGGATATCCTTGCGTAAAAGGGCATTGCAAAGAAAAATATCACCGCAAATACCGCCCACATCACCAGCGCAAGTGGCGTTCCCGTTCCTGCGTATTCGTCCGCCTCGTCCTTTCTGCCAATGCCCAGCTTTGCGGCGATGACCGTGTTTATGCCAACGCCCGTTCCCACCGCAAGGGCTATCATAAGGAGCTGAATGGGATATATAACGGACAGTGCGGTAAGTCCCGCTTCGGAATTTCTGCCCACAAAAAAGCTGTCAACAATGTTGTAAACTGCCTGGATAAGCTGCGCCAGCATAACGGGTGGAGCCATTTTCAGAAGTATCTTCCAGACGTTTTCTTTTCCGAAAAATTCATTTGTTTCCATAAATCAGACTTTCCAAAAAACAGGCAGAGCGTTTATTTTGCTCTGCCTGTCATTTTTATTTAAGAATATCTATCATACCGAATATGAAAACCTTTTTTCCGCTGCCGAGAATGGCAAGGATAAGATTTTCGATGTAGTAAAAGAGTGACGCAAGACCAAAAACAACATTCGCCACCCCTGTGATGATGCCGCCCACCAAGGGGATAAAGCCAAGCAGCCCGATTATCTTCATTGCAATCCCCATTATCACAATGACAATGAACGTCACAAGCGACTGGTTCGCTCTGAACATACAATAGGGGGAATATTTCTTATCCTTTATCAGATAGGGGAGGAAGAACAGGAACGGAAATGCTGCAATAAGCGCACCCAGCCCCAGATTCTCGCTCTTGTCAGACGAGCTGAAAACTTCTTCGCTTTTCATATACGGTCCGCCTTTCAGTCTTACTTGATGACTCTTACTCTGATAACATTCTCAACTGCGGAGAGCTTGGAAACTATCTCGTCGGAGATATCGCCCGATGCATCGATCATTGTGCAGGCATAGTTCTTCTTGGAGGGGCTTATCATATTTTCAATATTGATTGAAGCCGCACCGAGAACAGATGTTACCTCAGAGATAACAGCGGGAACATTTCTGTGAAGAACAACGATCTTTGTGCCCACAGCGTTCATCTCAGCATTGGGGAAGTTAACGGAGTTCTTAATGTTGCCGTTCTCGATGAAGTCGATAAGCTCATTTGCAGCCATAACAGCGCAGTTATCCTCGGACTCGGGAGTAGATGCGCCAAGGTGAGGAACGCAGATAGCGTTCTTAACGCCGATAATTTCATCGGAGGGGAAGTCAACGATATAGGAAGCAACCTTGCCGCTTTCAAGTGCAGCAATGATAGCGTCGGAATCAACCAGCTCGCCTCTTGCGAAGTTCAGTATTCTTACTCCGTCCTTCATAAGAGCGATGGTCTCAGCGTTGATAGTGCCCTTTGTCTCGGGGTTGTAGGGAACGTGGATAGTAACATAGTCAGCGGCAGCATAAAGCTCCTTAACGTCGGAAACTATCTTGATGCCGGGGTTCATAGAAAGAGCAGCCTTAACGGAAAGATAGGGGTCATAGCCTACTACCTTCATTCCGAGAGCCATTGCAGCATTTCCCACCAGAACGCCGATAGCGCCCATACCGATGATGCCGAGGGTCTTGCCGCTTATCTCAGGGCCTGCAAAGTTGGACTTGCCCTTTTCCACCATTTTGCCCACCTCAGCGCCGTTGCCCTTGAGGGAAGCAGCCCATGTGATAGCGTCGGTTATCTTTCTGGAGCTCATAAGAAGACCTGCGATAACAAGCTCCTTAACTGCGTTTGCATTTGCACCGGGGGTGTTGAAAACAACGATGCCCTCTTCTGCGCAGCGGTCAACGGGAATGTTGTTGACACCTGCACCTGCTCTTGCAATGGCAAGGAGGTTCTTGCCAAACTGCATATCGTGCATAGCTGCGGAACGAACCATTATTGCGTCAGGCTCGGAAACGCTGTCGGAAACGGTGTACTTTGCCTTGTCGAAAATATCCGTGCCGCAGGCAGCGATTTTATTTAATGTAAGAACGTTTATCATTGTAGCTCTTTCCTTTCGTGACGATATATTTAAATTAGTGCTCAGTAAAGAAAGATCAGGAATTTTCCTCTTCAAACTTCTTCATAAATGCAACGAGCTTCTCGCAGCCCTCGATAGGCATAGCGTTGTAAACGGAAGCTCTCATACCGCCAACAGTTCTGTGACCCTTGATGTTGATAAATCCTGCCTTCTTAGCCTCTGCAACGAACTTGGCATCAAGCTCCTCATTGCCTGTAATGAAGGGGATATTCATAAGAGAACGATCCTTGCCCTGAACGGTAGCCTTGAACATCTTGGAGCTGTCAAGGAAATCATATATAATAGCAGCCTTCTTAACGTTGTGAGCCTTCATAGCCTCAAGACCGCCCATTTCCTTTACCCACTCAAGAACGAGCTTCAGGATATAGATAGAATATGTAGGAGGAGTGTTGTACATAGAGCCGTTATCAGCGTGTATCTGATAGTTGAGCATTGTGGGAGTGATGTCCTTTGCGTGACCGATCATATCCTCACGGATAATAACAACAGTAAGACCTGCAGGGCCCATATTCTTCTGTGCGCCTGCATAAATGAGAGCAAACTTGCTTACGTCAACGGGTTCGGAAAGAATGCAGGAAGACATATCAGCAACGAGGGGTACATCAACATCGGGAAGCTCAGCCCACTTTGTACCGTAAATAGTGTTGTTGAGGCAGATGTGGAAATAATCCGCATCGGGTCTGCACTGGCTCTTGTCTATCTCAGGGATATAAGAGAAGGTCTTATCCTTGGAAGAAGCCACAGCCTTTGCATCGCCGTAGCGGGAAGCCTCCTGGAAAGCCTTGTTAGCCCACTGACCTGTGATAGCGAAGTCAGCCTTGCCGCTGCCTGTCATAAGGTTGAGGGGAATCATAGCAAACTGTGTGGACGCACCGCCCTGGAGGAAAAGTACCTTGTAGTTGTCAGGAATGGACATAATCTCTCTCAGAAGAGCCTCAGCCTCATCAATGATTGCCTGATACTCCTTTGAACGGTGGGACATCTCCATTACAGACTCGCCTGTGCCCTTATAATCGAGCATCTCCGCAGCTGCTTTTTCGAGAACCTTTTCAGGCAGCATAGCGGGACCTGCCGAGAAATTATAAACTCGTGCCATTGTAAAAATCTTCCTTTCTATGCCTTAACGGCTATTTCTCCGCAAATTACAGAGAAACAAAATATTATAGTGACCGATACTAATTACCATTATATCACTGTGCAAGATAAAAGTCAAGGCGAATTTTGCAATTTAATGCGGCAAATTCTGCAAATTCAGTGGTATCAACAATATTTGAAAAAATATACAGGGCGTGATATAATTACGTTGGCTGCTTGCCCCGAAAGGGGGTGTTATCGGTGGCGTTTATTTCATTTCTCTTGTCCGTAGCGGCAAGTGTGGTTGCAAACTACATATGCAAATGGCTGGACGGTGACAAGAAGTAAGGCAGCACCAGCCTAAAGGTCAGCCGCCTTTCAAAATAATGGTCAGACCCCCTAAGGAAGTAGCATTTCCTTAGGGGGTCATTTGTGTTCCGGTGGTGTTTATTTCTACATTTATTATTATATACCCTTTACCCAAAAAAGTCAATACCCTAATACATCACATTATTCAGCGGTATTAACAATATTTGACAAAATATACAGGTCGTGATATAATTACGTTGGCTGCTTGCCCCGAAAGGGGGTGTTAAAAGTGGTATTAATTTCATTTCTCTTGTCCGTAGCGGCAAGTGTGGTTGCAAACTACATATGCAAATGGCTGGACGGTGACAAGAAGTAAGGCAGCACCAGCCTAAAGGTCAGCCGCCTTTCAAAATAATGGTCAGACCCCCTAAGGAACTCGTACTTCCTTAGGGGGTCATTTGTGTTTAAGTGGTATTAATTTCTACAGTTATATTATATACCCTTTTACCAAAAAAGTCAATACCCTGCTTTACGCAAATTCAAAAGTCTCATATCTCATATACAAAAGTCTCATATCTCATATAGATAAAGCAAAATGCCGCCCGAAAACCGAGCGGCATTTGCCGATATATTAATGGAGGAGAGGGGATAACTTATGAAAAATTAAGCATCAGTTAGAAGAAACCTCAGCTTCTGGTTTCTGGTCATCTTCGCCTGTGAGGGTGAGTGTAACATCAACATTGCCGTCAGCTCTTGCAAGTTTGAGCACCATAGTGTCGCCGATAGCCTTGCCCTTCTTAGCGGCGGTAAGTTCGTCCATAGAAGTGATGTCCTTGCCGTCAGCCGCAACGATAACATCGCCTGCACTGATGCCCGCAGCCTCTGCGCCGCTGCCCTCGCTTACGCTTACTACCATAACACCCTTGTCAACAGGGAGATTATAGTATCTCATAATTGCACTGTTTATGTCAGAGCCTGTGATACCGATCTGTGGAGTTGTGTTGGTAACATAGCCCTTGTTCATAAGGTCGCTGATAAGAGGCATTGCGTCGGAGATAGGGATCGCAAAGCCAAGTCCCTCAACAGAACTATCAACAAGCTTTGAAGATGTGATGCCGATTACCTGACCATTGCCGTTGATAAGGGGACCGCCGGAGTTGCCGGGGTTTATAGCCGCATCGGTCTGGATAAGGGTCATCGAAGCACTGCCGCCGGAAGAAAGCTCAACGTTCAGAGTACGGTTAAGTCCCGAAACGATACCCTCGGAGGTAGAAAGACCGAGACCGAGAGGATAGCCTATTGCAACAGCCTTGTCGCCCATTGTGAGCTGATTGGAATCGCCGAACTCTGCGGGGATAAGGTCAAGAGCCTCAGCGTTTATCTTGAGCACTGCAAGGTCGCTGTTCTCGTCCGCACCAACAATTTCGGCTTCATACTCGGTGTCCTCATCGGTGGAAAGAACTATCTTAACGGTATCAGCCTGCCTCAGCTTTTTCTGATAGCTGCCGCCGATCCCGCTGCCGCCGAAGAAGTAATCGAAAATATCACCGCCGCCGCTGAAAGGATTGCTGCCGTATCTGCCGCTGTTATTGTTGTTGGATACATATTCGCTTACCTCAGTCTGAACAACGTGAGCGTTGGTGATGATATATCCGTCATCACTGAGGATAATGCCCGTACCTGTTCCCGTGCTTGTTCCGGAAGAAGTTGTGAATGATGAATGAACGCCTACAACGGAGGGAGATACCTTTTCAACGATCTGCTTTGTGGTAAGATTTCCGTCGGAGGGAGATGTATTAAGAAGAGTGTTTACAACATTTCCCGATGTATCGGAAGATGAAGAGGAGCTTGTAACTGCGGGAGTCTCAGCGCTGTCCGAAGTCTGCTGTGCATTGTCAGAAGAAGCGGAAGCGGCAGGCTGATCATCGGAAGCGATGCTGTTCTGGAGATATGCACCGCCGAAGCCCGAAGCACCGCCAACGATTGCCACTGCAAGGAGCATTGCAACTGTTCTGCCCACCTTGTTGTCCTTTTTCTTATCCTTGCCCTCACCGGGAACCTCAACATAATTGTAATTATTTTCGTACATATAACTCATCCTTTCGGCATATATAACTTTTGTTCTTTATGGGAGCTGCTCTTTTCTGACTGCTCTCTTTTTCTTTTGTGATTATATAATAACGCCCTAATGTGTAAAATATGTGATATGTGAACGAAAAAGCTTTAAAATACCGATGTAAAATGTGAAATCTCCCCCTGCAAGTGTGAAAATTGCAGGGGGAGACGTGATTTTTACAAAAATTTACGGTCTTTTAGCTCCGCAGTTGTTGCAGAAATTGCCTGTGTTCACTGCACCGCAGGAGCAGGTCCAGTCAGCGGAGGGTCTCTTTGCACCGCAGCCGCCGCAGAAATTGCCTGTGTTCTTTGTGCCGCAGGAACAGGTCCATTCACCTGCGGGAGCAGGTTTCTTGGCTCCGCAGTTATTGCAGAAATTACCGGTATTTTCAGCGCCGCAGGAGCATTTCCAAGTGCTTGCGCTCTGCTGAGATGTCTGCTGAGCAGCATTTTGCTGCTGCATAGCCTGCTGCTGCATCTGCATTTGCATCTGAGCCGCATTTGCCTGAGAAGCGTTGTTCATAAATCCGCCGACGCCGCCCATACCCATTGCCATAAACGCATTTCCTGCGCCTGCTGTGTTGGAGCCTGCGCTCTGGAAGCCCTGAGCAACGGAGGACTGAACAAAGCCCTCTCTGATAGTGGGGTCGGACATCATAGCGCCCTTGTTGCGCATATTGATGAGTTCCTTTGACTCGTCATCATAAGAGATGCTTGCGATACCAACGGAGCATATCTCGATTCCACGAAGCTCATTCCAGTCAGCGTCGAGGGTGGTGGACATATACTTTGAAAGTTCTCTTGACTTTGATGTGATAGCGGAAATTCTCACGCCGTCAACGGACATCTGATTGATAGCAGACTGGAGAGCGTCCATAAATTCGTTGAAAAGCTGCTCGGAAAGGTCTTTTATCTCGATCCTGTCAGTGCCCTTGGGAGCAAACTCGGTAAAGAACTTGATTGGGTCGGTTATCTTAATGGAATATGTGCCGTGAGCTCTGAGGAAAAGCTCGGCGTTGTAGAAATTATCAAAATAGTTAACAGGCTGACGTGTGCCGAACTTGATGCCCTTTATCTCAGCAGTGTTTATGTAGTAAACATACTGTCTCTGAGAAGCTCCGCCGCCGAACTTGAAGCGCTCCCAGGTGTCCTTGAGGGTCTCGCTGAGCTCGCCGTTAAAAAGCGAGGGGGAAGAGGAATTATTTACCTCGTAATATCCTTCCTGTGCGCTGTAATCAACGATCCTGCCGCCGTCCATAAGGAGCATAAGGGTGTTGGGGAAAACGTGTATGATGGATCCATTGGAAACGATGTTGTCATTTCCACGCTTGTTGGATCCTTTTTTAACAGCAACGCCCCTTACAAGCAGGGTGCTGTCCGTCATATCATCGGGCTCGATAACGTCCTTCCATGAATCCGCAAGAGTACCTGATACCGATGAAACTGCCGCAGTTATAAGTCCCATAATAAATACCTCCGTCTTCTCGCCTTTTGGCATAATACTAATGTATTAACATTATATCATATATTTTGATAAATTGCAATAACATTTTTACTTTTTCTTCTTGGAAATAACGCCTGCCACAACAGCTCCGATAATGAGCACAGCCGCAATGACCAGAACGATGATATAGGTTTTCTGCTCAACATTTCCCGTTGCGGGGACCTGAGATAAAAGCATAGCTAAGTTATTCATTTTATTCACTCCCAAAATTCTTTTAAGATGATTATATCACACTTTTTCAGTAATTTCCACTGTTTTTGCAAAAAAAGAGACGCTATGCAGTGCACAGCGTCTCTGAAAAATTGCTTTATGTACTACTGATTACTTTCT
>CAMBJF010000009.1 GCA_945867875.1 uncultured Ruminococcus sp.
AGATAGCGTAGCGTCTCGTGGGCTCGGAGATGTGTATAAGAGACAGCTATAGAACAATTGGTTATTAGTATAATGGATATTTTAAGTTTTGTGCCGAAATGAAAAACAAAAGCGTGCATCGAATATCGTATCTGTTGCAGATAGATGAAAGCGAACTGCTTTACTGTACAATGGAGCTTTGCAAACCGAACAGCCGAAAAAAGCTTGATGAAAAGCTTGCCCTTTTGTTTGAGGAATTTGCAGGCAAGTGCAGGCTTAATACTAATAACCAATAAAACTGTAGACAAAAAATCTTCGCATAATCCATATATGCAAGATTATGTTCGATTTTTTGTACAGTTTTTAATTGGTTCTTAGTATTAAATAAACAAGACCGCAGGGACATTTCATTCGTTGCCCCTGCGGTCTTTTATTCATATACGACCTTGTTCTTGCCCGATTTCTTTCCGATGTAAAGCCTCTCGTCCGCAAGAGAGATGATCTCCTCGATGGTTGCGGCTTCGGTGCTTTCCGCAGCTCCTGCGGTTATGGTGCATTTTATTGTGTGCTCCTCGCAAAAGACCTCCATATCCTCGATATGAGCCCTTATGCGCTCTGCAACCAGCATTGCGCCGTTCAGCGGTGTGCCTGACGCAAGGATAAGTATTTCCTCGCCGCCCCAGCGACAGACAAAATCATTCTCACGGAGAATGGATATCATCGTTTCGGATATTCTTTTAAGGACTTCATCGCCGCTGTTGTGACCGTAGGTGTCGTTTATCTTTTTAAAATCGTCAATGTCGCACATAATAACGGAAAAGGTCTTGCCGGAGCTTAGTGCACTGCTCAGAAATTTGTCCATACTTCTGCGGTTGTAAAGACCTGTGAGGGGATCTATGCCTGCGATTTTGTCAAGCCGTGCATTCTGCTCCTCAAGCACCGATCTTGAAAACTGTATCTCTCTGAGGAAGAACAGAGAGAAAAACAGAAGAAGTCCAAAGGCGCAGAGGGTGTTGAAAATATAAATATGCATTGACGCCTGGGGCGATATGGTGTAAACAGGCTCTATCCTGTAGGAAATTATCCTGCACACGATGAATGAAACAAGGCAGCACAGTCCGATGAGCAGTGATTCTCTCAGGCTTGCGCTTTCGTTCAGCGAAAAGTGCATATAGAAAATGACGGGCATAATTCCGATTATATACAGCGGGAAGCCGAGCTGCCACCCCACAAGAATGGTTGCCGTGTAGGAATGGAGGCATATTTCCACAAAGGTGATGTAGTAAAAAAGGATATACCGCTCTTTTTTCACAAGAATGCCGCAGAGAAGATAGCATACAGTGCTGGCGATATTGAAAATTGTCATACTGTAAACGCCCACCGAGGCAAAAATGAAAATGAGAATAAAATGCACAGCCGCCGTTGACCATTGCAGAATGCTGTATTTCACCTTGTTGGTCACAGCAGCTCCGTCTGTGAAAATTTCGGAGATCATCTGACTTAATTTTTCGCTTTTCAAAATGTACCCTCCGTTGCTTAAATATTATGATACCGATTTGCTGTTATATCATAGGTGCCGCAAAGCTTTCGGCACTTTCTGCTGAATAATTTCCGTATGACTGCAAATAATTAATGCAGGGAATATTTCCGCACTGCGGCTTATTTCCCTCGGGTTTGCAGGAACGCCGACAGGTATTCTCAGGGTGCTTATCGGCGTTTCGTTCTGAATATTTACCCTTTACAGAAAGTAGGTAATGAATATGTTTGACAAGATAGCTCTTGTTCTGCTCATCATCGGCGGACTTAACTGGGGTCTTGTGGGTATTTTCAGCTTTGACCTTGTGGCTTGGCTCTTCGGCGGCACAGGCGCACTTCTCAGCAGAGTGGTCTATATCCTTGTGGCACTTGCTGCGGTATGGTGCATAACTCTGCTTTTCAGAGAGCCCGCAGGCGCTGAGGCAAGAGGTCACTGACCGTCTGCGGTCATATGATTTCTTTAAACAGGGAGCATATCAATAAGGTATGCTTCCTGTTTTTTAGTTTAAGAGGTTGTATGGGTCATCGAAGCTCGGGTCGGCGGGGAGAGCCGCAATATCATCAGATGTAACAGGGGATTGCTCGGTCTCCTGCGGAACGCTTGCGGCGGGAGGGGCACTGTTTGTAAACTGTGCAGAGCCGTCTCCGAAGCAGGAATAGCTGCATCTTGCAAGATAATCGGAAGCGCCGTCAACGATTGCCTGTGCGATGCCGTCCTGATGAGTGGGGGCGGCAAGCGCCATTGCCTCGGTGTAGTTGGTAACAAAGCCGCACTCGATTAGTACGGAGGGGAAATCCTGCTGCTGGGTGACGAAGAAGTAGTTGTACTGTTCCCCTCTGTCCATTCCGTCGGCATTATCCACCTTGCTGCCAAGATATGCACCCACACGGGCGGAAATTCTGTCCGCAAGGGGCTGTGAGAAGGGGGTGAAGTAATATGCTTCCGCACCTCTTGCATTCTCTCCTGCGGCGTTGCAGTGAATGGCAAGGAAAAGGTCGGGGCTGTACTGCCTTGCGTAGGAAGCACGCTGTGATGTGACGTAAGTTTCGCTTTCGGTCTTAAGGCGGATAACATTTGCTCCTGCCGCTTCAAGCTTTGAGGTAACAAGCTTTGCAATGGCAAGGTTTGCTTCCTGCTCCTTGATGTGACCGACAGCGCCGGGGTCAAATTCAGATGCGCCTGTGTAGCCGTGACCCGGGTCAATTACGATAGTTGCGCCGCTTAATGAGTTTCGGCAGCCGTTAAATCGGAATGTAAGGTCGCCGTTTTCATCGTATGATGATGTAACGCCGCCGAAAATTCCCGACTGTCTCAGGCTGAGGGTGAGCCGTGTTTTGGTAAGCTCTCCCGATTCATATGTATCCCACACACCCTCGGTGAATACAGAGCTTTCGGGGAATGTAATGCTGCTTGCGGAAATTGTTGTTACATAGTCAAAGGTTATGACAAGGGACGATGCATCAAAGGAGGACACATAGTAATTTCCGTTATTGCCGCTGTTGTAGTTTACCCCAGTAAAGGACATTGCAAAGGGGACTTTTGAATTTGTGTGGAGCTTTAAAACGGTGTCCGTGCCGTCCTTTGCGGCGCTTGTCACGCTTATGGGATTTGAGCCGAGGGGCTTGTTGTCAAGGACATTCACGTCGCTTACACGGATACGCTTGCCCGAATTTGTGAGGTAATAATCCGTTCCCGAATAGCTTACGGTCTTGACCTGATAATCGAGAGTTCCTGCGGGGAGACGTGCCATATCGGGGGTGGGGTTTGTGCTTGTGGTCTTTGCGTCATAGACCATCGTGTTGTCGCTCTTGACTTCAAGGAGAGCGCCGCTGTAGTCATTCAGTACCTCTGCAAGGGCATTGACGATTATTCGGCTTCCCGTGCGGCTTTCCTTGAAATCGCCTGTTTTGGTGTGGTATGTGCCGTAGAACGTTACCTCGCCAAGGTCGATGTCCTGCCCCTTTATTCCTGCGGGGGCGATGTATGTGCCTGTGTATTTGGTGTAGTTGGAGTTGGGGTCAAGCTCATCGGTCTGACCGTCAATGGGGGTAAGCTCAACGGTCTTTCCGTTTATTGATGCGGAAACGTCCGAGCCCTTATATGCCACTGCGCTGAGGGTTATGGCGGACTGCTCCTCAACTCTCATTTCCGACACCGCAGGCTCAACGCTCTTGAGCACATTTACGGTTCGGGTTATCTTGTACGTAACAGTTTTGCCCTTGTTCTTGAACGTAAATGTGTTCACGCCAACATCAAGGTCCATATTGAAATAAAATCGTCCCGCTTCGTTCAGTTCGATTGGTTCGCCCTGAAAATAAATGGTGAAGTTGGGGTCAAAGGAGCCTGCGAAAATAACGGTAGGCTCTTCGGTCTTGAACTTTGTGGACTGGGGGAGGGTCATTTCAAGCTCGTTGTTAAGTCCCTCACGGTCTATCTGGTCATTGAAATGCTTCACAAGCACCGATGTGGATTCCTCTGCGTTCTTTTCAAGAGCGGGGAGGGAGTTGAAAACGCTTCCGATGCAGGCGTCATATTCATCAGCCTTTATTACCTGCTTCACAAGCTCATCGGGGGAGCTCCAGCCCGTGTAATCGGTGCAGACACGCTCGTTTATGTGGTCAACTATCATCGGAATGCCCGCAGCGTCTGCCTTGTCATTCCACCAGCTCACAACGTCCTCAAAAGGCATCGTTTCGCTGGCAAATGCACCCTCTGCCTTGACGATGATGAAGTCCGCATAGCCGCTGTTTATGTAGCCCAAAGTGTCCGCATAGCCGTCGGTGAGGGCTTCAAAGCTTACAGATGTTTCGCTGCCGTTTTCCTTGGTGGTGTAGTTTGCCCAGATGTCGTTGAGGGAAATTCCCACGGGCACACTGTTGCTCGTTCTGTGAACAGCGTCGGAAACAAGGCTGAAAACATATGCACCGTTATCAAGGAGCCAGTTGTCATAGCCGATGCCGGAGCCGTTTTCGATGTAATCCGCAAAGCTTGCGCTGTCACGGCTTGAATAGTAGCCGTCGATGATTATTCCGTCAACGGGATATTTCACTGTGAAATTGTGGACGGTGAGGGCAAGGCGGTCTATCCTTGCCTTGGCGGTGTCCTCGGTGATGCCTGCAAGAGCGGAGTTTATGTCGAATGTGACATAAACGTACATTCCTCTGTCCGCAGCACGCTCCACGCACAGCTCGGCAGGGGAGCGGACGGCAGTTTTGTTCACATCGAGGCTGTAGTAAACGCCGCTTTCGTCCGATGTGCTGATGATGACGGCGTTGAGACTGCTCTCCTCAGCAGCGTCAAGTGCTCTGTCGATGCCCGCATTTATCTCCTCCTCGGAAAGGGCATTGCCGTTTTCATCGGTGAGGGGAAAATCCTTGGCGGGGTTCAGGTAAACGCCCCTTACCTCGTCGGGAAATGAGAACATCGGCGTGTACTCAGGCTCTGTAAACTGCTCCAGCTCCTCGTCACGCTGCACCTCGGGGACAATTTCCTCATATACCGCTTCACTTTCGGCGGAAGCGTCAATGCCGAAGCTTATGTCACCCCACAGCGGCACGGTCATAAGAGCGGCGCAGGCAAGGGAGCAAAGCCTTTTTGCAAATTTCTTTTTCATAGTATTTCCTTTATTATCTCTTGTTCGTATATCTCTTTAATGTGTTCCTGCAAAAGCATACATTTACACATTTTTCATTATACCACATTCCCCGACAGATTTCAACCGCTCTGAGGAAAAAAACATACACTTTCGTCAGAATATCGGCAGAAGCTCAGAACATAATATTTATGAGAAAATATCAACGGAAAATGGTGATAGCTTTGAGCGGAAAGAGCATAAAAAAGTATATTGTTCCGTTTCTGGCGGTTTTTGCGGCTCTTGCCCTGCTTATCCGTCCGAAGGACGTTGGAAAGCTGCTTTCGGCGGCAGCATATGCTCTGTCCCCATTTGTTATGGGGATAATACTTGCGGCGGTGATCGACCCTGCGGTGTGCAGGTTTGAGAGGTTCTTTTCGCAAAGACTGCACATAAAAAAATTCGCCCGTGGAGCGGCGATAGCAGCGGTATATATCCTCATTGCGGGGATAACCTCGGCGGCGGCTGTGATGATACTGCCCAAGCTGTGGGAGAGCGGAGCGCTTTTTGTGAGCAGCGCCGACGGATATTACAGCGATTTCCGCAGGCGGTATGCGGACGGCAGCCATTCCGTTATGATAAAGCTCCTTGACAGTCTTGCGGAACAGGCAGCCTTAAAGCTCCCCTCATTTTTTGAGCGCACATTTCAGGTCACGGCGGGATTTCTGCGGTCGGCAGGCTCATTTCTCGTGGGAGCGGTGCTGTCGGTGTATATCCTTGCCCAGAAGGACGATATATTGCAGTTTGTAAGCTCGGCGGCATGGGCTGCGATGTCCGAAAAGGCATACAAAAAAACCGCCCGTGTGCTGTCCGCCGTCAACTCATGTCTTGTGAGCTTCATTGCGGGTCAGCTTTCTGAAGCGGTCTTGCTGGGGACGCTGTGTTTCGGGGGAATGGTGCTTTTCGGGTTTGAGTACCCGCTGCTCATAAGCTCCATAATCGCCGTTACGGCGCTTGTGCCTGTGGCAGGGGCAATTGCGGGGGCTGTTCCCTCGGCTCTCATACTTTTTCTTGTAAAGCCCTCGTCTGCTTTGTGGTTCATAGTGTTCATCGTAATACTTCAGCAGCTTGAAAATAATTTTATCTATCCGAGGGTTGTGGGCAAAAGCGTGGGACTGCCGCCCATACTTATCCTTGCCGCCATAATCATCGGTGCGGAGCTGTGGGGAGCGGCGGGGATAATGCTGGGCATTCCCCTTGTATCAGCGGCGTATATGCTGCTCAGGGAAAAGATAGAGAGCGGACGGGAGGCGCGCAGAGAGATATCGGATCACTGATTTTTTGGTGCCGCCGTTTCGGGATATCTCTGCTTTGAATCGGTAACGCCGAGTATGTAGTCAACGCTCACGCCGTAAAATTCCGACAGGGTGATAAGATGGTCCAGAGGGATATCCCTTCGCCCTATCTCATAATGGGAATAGCTGACCTGAGAACATTTCAGAAGGTTTGCTATTTCCCTCTGAGTGTAATCATTGTCTTCACGGAGAGCTCTCAGACGCTCGGCTGTTATGATGTTCATATAGAATGGTTCAATCCTTTCAGAGTATGCTTTTTCATATTATATCTATTATAACTCATTTTTTTCCTTATTTGGGATTATAAAACAAATTGGAATAAAAAAATGTCGAAAAAAGTCATATTGTGAAAATGTTAATCAAAATTTAACTGTATATTTATAACTCGAATGACGTTTGAGGAGCAAAAACACGAAATGCACAAAATAATTTGACAATCGGCAATTAATGTGTTAAAATAGTGAAAATGGTGCTTGGCACTGTTATAAGAGAGAAAGGAATCTTTGAAATGAAAAATGTGAAGAAAACTATTGCGGGCATTTCGGCTCTTTCGATGGCAATGAGCCTTGCTGCCTGCGGCGGCTCCTCTGAGGAGCAGACCGAAGTTATGACTCAGGAGACCACCACTCAGGCAACTGTTGAGATCAATACCGCAACTCTTGCCGAGGACGACCAGCAGACCCTTGATGATGTGGCTGCGGAATATCTCCGTGATGTTGAGCTTGAAAACAAGACTATCAAGTGGCTCGCTCATTATGACATCAACCCCTCCGGCTCGGGTCAGTCCGAATCTGTGGCTCTGAACCTCTTCAAGAGCAAGTACGGCGGTGAGGTAAAGTATTATCCCACAACTTGGAACAGCCGCTACAGCGACCTTTCCACAAGCGTTCTGGGCGGCGAGGGCATCGACTTCTTCCCCTGTGATACAGCGGCTCTTCCCAAGGGCGTTATCAACGGAATGTTCCAGCCTGTTGACGAATACATAGATATGGATTCTCCACTCTGGACAGATATGAAGCCCGCTATGGAGATATACAACTTCAACGGCAAGCACTATGAGCTTGTAAACAGCGTTTCTGCCGAGCAGATAGTTATCTACAACAAGCAGACCATTGAAGAAAACGGTTTTGAGGATCCTTGGGAGCTTTACCGGAACGGCGAATGGAACTGGGACACTTTCACAAAGATGCTGGAGCAGTTTGTTGATCCCGACAACGATCACTACGGTCTTGACGGCTGGTTCAACGAAAAGGCACTCCTCCTTTCCGCAGGAGTTCCCTCTGTTTCCTCTGTTGACGGTACTCTCACCGTTAATCTCAGTGACCCCACAATTGAAAAGGCAATGAACTGGAGCTATGACCTTTACAATAAGGGACTTGTTTTCGACCTTTCTCTCTATGACTGGAATATCCAGCCGCAGTTTATGGGCGAGGGCAAAGAGCTTTTCTACATCGTCGGCTCATGGGACGTTCAGGCTAATCCCGATACCTGGGCTACACAGATATCTCCCGAAAATCTTGGCTTTGCACCTGTTCCATCTCCCGCAGGCTCTGACTCATATCAGTCCGCTACTCTTGACGGCTGGGTAATATGCAAGGGAGCGGCTAATCCCACAGGCGTTGCCCTCTTTGCTGAGTGTACACGTCTTGCAAACACCAACGATGAGGCTATCGCTATCGGCGACCAGAAGTGCAGAGACGACTATCAGTGGTCCGACGAGCTTATCGCCCGCAACAAAGAGATAAACGAGCTTGCTCAGAAATATCCCGTTGTTGACCTTGCCACAGGCGTTTCAAGCGATGTTGCTTCCCTCACCACAGACGGCGGCGCTGAAATAGGTCTCCGTGCCGCTTTCCACGGCTATGACTGGGCTACAACAAGAGATTCTATCAGCGATGTTGTAACAATGCTGGTCGATGAAGCAGACCAGCAGATAAAGGCTATGGGTTAATATTGCCCCTTACCCCGATTTTACAAAAAAATAATTGCATTGCCTGTTTAAATGTGGTATAATCATTTTTACAGGCAATGTTTTTTTGACTGCGCAGATGTATTTGTATTTGTGCAGATGAATGTGAAATCTATTTTTAGCGGAGGTATATAAAAATGGGCAAGGCTCTTATCATCGGCTGCGGAGGCGTGGCAAGCGTTGTTATCCACAAGTGCTGCCAGAATTCCGAGGTTTTTGAGGAAATTATGATAGCATCACGCACAAAGTCCAAGTGCGACGCTCTCAAGGAAAAGCTTCAGGGCAAGACAAAGACGAAAATATCCACAGCTAAGGTGGACGCTGACAAGGTTGAGGAGCTTGTTGCTTTGATGAAGGAGTTTAAGCCCGACATCTGCATAAATGTGGCTCTCCCTTATCAGGACCTTACAATTATGGACGCCTGCCTTGAGTGCAAGGTGGACTATGTTGACACCGCAAACTATGAGCCTGAGGACACTGCAAAGTTTGAGTACAGCTGGCAGTGGGCTTATCGTGAGAGATTTGAAAAGGCAGGCATTACGGCTCTTCTGGGAAGCGGCTTTGACCCGGGCGTAACAGGCGTATTCTGCGCTTATGCTCAGAAGCATTATTTTGACGAGATAAACTACATAGACATTCTTGACTGCAATGCAGGCGACCACGGTTATCCCTTTGCTACAAACTTCAACCCCGAAATAAATATCCGTGAGGTCTCCGCAAAGGGCTCCTACATCGAGGACGGCAAGTGGGTGGAGACCGAGCCTATGGAGATAAAGAGAGTTTACGACTTCCCCGAGATAGGCGAAAAGGATATGTATCTTCTCCACCACGAGGAGCTTGAATCACTGGCTCTGAACATCAAGGGCATCAAGCGCATTCGTTTCTTTATGACCTTCGGACAGTCCTATCTCACACATCTCAAGTGCCTTGAAGATGTGGGAATGACATCTATCGAGCCAATAAACTACAACGGTATGGAGATAGTTCCCCTCCAGTTCCTTAAGGCTGTTCTTCCCGACCCCGCAAGCCTTGGCCCCAGAACAAAGGGCAAGACAAACATCGGCTGCATTATGCAGGGATTTAAGGACGGCAAGCCTGTTAAGTACTATGTTTACAATGTGTGCGTTCACGAGGAATGCTATGCTGAGGTGGGTTCTCAGGCTATTTCCTATACCACAGGCGTTCCTGCGATGATAGGTGCTATGATGGTTATGACGGGCAAGTGGAAAAAGCCGGGTGTTCACAACATCGAGGAGTTCGACCCCGATCCCTTTATGGACGCTCTGAACAAGTGGGGACTTCCCTGGAAGGAAAGCTTCGATCCCAAGCTTGTTGACTGATCAGTATTATGCCGAGAGCGGAAAATATTTTGCTCTCGGCTTTTTTGATATAAGACATAAGGGTGTTGAAATGAGGAAAGTAAAAAGCATAATATTTTATTCTGTTATTTTAGTGATGTTTTATCTCGGGATAAATGATCCCAATATTATAGGCATAGCTGTCAGTGAAAGGGGACAACCTGCAATAGCCGTGAAGCACCCGTTGTTTTGCACACAGGTCATCTATATATATTCGGACAATGATATTCCCGATAAAAAAATATATCTCCATTTCAGAGGGCGAATGGAGATAACAGAGGAAGAGAATTTTATTTGCATATACTATGACAGCTTAAAATACAGCTATTCTTTTGATGGTCAGTACATATCCTGCACAGCGACAAATAAAAGCAATGTCAAATCACTATTGGAATACGAAACGGATAATATTATATACAGGTATGATAAAAATTTTTTCGGAATGGAAAAAATCATCAAGTGTACAGACAGCGGCGAAAAAATAATATATAAAGGGTCTGATATGTATGCATATAAGGTCATTTTGAATTTTACTGTCTGGTGCATTGTGATCATATGCTGTAACAAAATTCAAAAGGGCAATAAAAATGAGCGCAGGAAAATGATAAGCGGTTAAAGCAGGGAAGATATTAGTTGATATGAACAGGAAATTTTATGGCTTCGTTTTTTCAGCTGATATCTATGACGGAAAAAGCCGCATCTGCATTTTCAGGCAATGAATATATATACCGAAAGGACTGAAATATTTGAAAATATACTTCACCCGACACGGGGAGACCGAATGGAACAGCAGGAACATCATCTGCGGAAGGACGGACATTGAGCTGAGCCAAAAGGGTCATTTGCAGGCAAAAGAGCTTGCTGACAGGCTTGCGGCAGAGCATAGGGATATTGATATGATAGTCTGCTCGCCTATGAAACGGGCGAGGGACACGGCGGGCTATGCGGCTATGGCGCTTGGCATAGAGCCTGTTTATGATGAGCGGCTCAGAGAATGGGATTACGGCAGCTTCGAGGGGAAGCCCCGTGACACAGAGGGCTTTCTTGAAAATAAGCTGGAATTCGGCTGCCGTATGGCAGGGGGCGGCGAGTCGGTTTTTGACCTTGTGAACAGGGTCTACGGGCTTATCGACGAGCTGTATGAGAAATATCCCCACAAGAATATCCTTCTCGTTTGTCACGGCGGGGTTTGCAGGGTCATTGAGACATATTTCCGTGATATGACCCGTGATGAATTTGCTCATTTCTTTATGGGCAACTGCGAGCTGAGAGAGGGAGAAAAATCTGTATAAAAAATCTAATATGGCTTGACATTTGAGAACAATTGTGCTATAATAGAATATATTACTCTCGGAAATTTTATGACGCAGATGAGAAAGGACGGTCATTTTTTATGAAAATATCCTTAGGCGGCGTGTGGACGCTCACTGACATAAATGAGCCCGAAAAGCTCAGTATTTCCGCCAAAGTTCCCGGCTCCCTTTACTCCGCAATGCTGGACGGGGGGCTTATGGCTGACCCTTATTATCGGGAAAATGAATACATCTCCACGGACATTTCCGACAGGGACGTTTGCTTTGAAAGAAGCTTTGATGTGCTAGAAGAGATGCAGGGCGCCGACAGGCTGCTCCTTGACTTCAAGGGTATCGACACTGTTGCCGAGGTGGTTCTCAACGGCACTGTTCTCGGAACCACCGCAAATATGCACAGGGAATATGTTTACGATGTTACGGACATTGTTATGCCTGCGGGAAATGTGCTGAAAGTGAACATTTTTTCGCCCCTGCGCTATATCCGTGAGAAGAACGAAAAGGAGCCGCTGTGGGGCGTGGCTTCCACTGTTGCGGGATTTCCCCATATCCGCAAGGCTCACTATATGTATGGCTGGGACTGGGGTCCCAAGCTCCCCGATATGGGAATATGGCGTGATGTTTTTCTGAGGGGCGTCAAAGGCGGCGTTATTGACGGCGTTTATGTAAGGCAGGAGCACAGCAGAGCTGACGAGGGCGTTGTGACGCTGAGCGTTGAGGTCACTGCGGGACATATCTGCTCGGAAAGCCTGTCCGCAAAGGCTGTTATCACCTGCCCCGACGGAAATGTTCTTGAAGCGGCGGCAGAGTTTAACGGCGGCAGAAAAGTAACCCTTGAATTTACCGTGGAAAATGCACAGCTGTGGTATCCCAGAGGATACGGCGAGCAGCCTCTATATGCCCTTGCCGTAACGCTTTATGACGGTGAGACGGAAGCTGACTGCCACAGGGAGAACATCGGTCTGAGGACGGTTTATGTTAGTCAGACCCCTGATGCCGAGGGGGACGGAAGAGAGTTTGCTTTTGTTGTAAACGGCATAAAAATTTTCGCTATGGGCGCAAATTATATCCCCGAGGATCAGATAATTTCCCGCTGCTCTCCCGACAAGACGGCGAGACTTTTAAAGCAGTGTGCAATGGCGAATTTCAATATGATAAGAGTGTGGGGCGGCGGATTTTATCCCGATGACAGCTTCTATGATGCCTGCGACAGGCTTGGACTGCTGGTATGGCAGGACTTTATGTTTGCCTGCGCTGTGTACCGTGCTGATGTGGAATTCTGCGCAAATGTGAAGCAGGAGATAATCGACAACGTAAAGAGGCTCAGAAATCACCCCTCCCTTGCGATGTGGTGCGGCAACAACGAGATAGAGTCTATGTGGCAGTACTGGGGCATTGACGCTGACCCCGAGTACAAAAAGGATTACCTGAGACTTTTCGAGGCGCTTATCCCCAAGGTGCTTGATTTCTATGACCCTGTGACATTCTATCACCCCTCATCACCCTCTTCGGGGGGCGGTTTCATAGACAGCGGCGCAAACAACAAGGGCGATTCACACTACTGGGCTGTATGGCACAGTCTGCGGCCCTTTACCGATTATTACAGCTATAAATTCCGCTTCTGCTCGGAGTATGGCTTTGAGTCGATACCGTCAATCAAGACCGTCCGCAGGTTTGCGGAAAAAGAGGATCTTAACCTTATGTCCCCAGTTATGGAGGCGCATCAGAAGTGCGAGGCGGGCAATGAGAAAATTATGTATTACCTTGCCCAGATGTCCCATTATCCATACACGTTCAAGGGGCTTATCTACGCCACTCAGATGGTGCAGTCGGACGCTGTGCGGCTGAATGTGGAGCATATGAGACGAAACAGGGGCGAGTGTATGGGCTCGCTGTACTGGCAGGTGAATGACTCCAACCCTGTTATCTCCTGGTCATCGATAGACTATTATCACAGGTGGAAAGCGCTCCATTATGCGGCAAAGAAATTCTATGCACCTGTGCTCATCTCCGCTGACGGGGAGGACAAGGACAACATAAGGCTCAACATTTCCTCGGAGCGGAGAGAGGAATTTTCCGCTGTTATTCGCTGGCGCTCGAGAATGAACACAGGGGAGGTCATTATGCAGGGAATGGAGGACGTGACTGTAAAGCCCCTTTCGGCGGAGAATTTCATCACCCTCACCCCCGAGAAAACGGGCATTTCCCCCGATATGAGGGACAAGGCGTACATTGAATTTACGGTCATTGAAAAGGGCGTAAGGCTCTCTTCGGGCACGTTTATGTTCGTTCAGCCCAAGAGCTTCAGGTTTGTTGACCCAGAGCTGAAGATCGCTGCTGTGGATATGGGCAGGAAATTCAAGATCGTGGTATCCGCAAAGGCATTTGCAAAGAGCGTGTGCCTTGAACTGAGAGAGGGCGACTGCCTTTTCTCCGACAACTGGTTTGACCTCCACGGCGACACTGCGGGAGTTTATGTGAGCAAGGCAAAGCTCCCCGCAGGCATTACCTGTGAGGAGCTTGCAAAGAGCATCAGGGCTGTTTCATATTATGATGCGGTATATCCGCACACTGCCCACGTTAACTGAGAGGAGCACTGAAATGAAAGACGGCACACCCGATATTATTGCGCTCAAAAAGCGTTTTACGGACATTTACACCGAAAATGTGAAGCGTGAGGGGGCGGACAGGCTGCTTGAATATCTCCTGTCCTCAAAGAGCGATTTTTTCACCGCTCCTGCAAGCACCCGTTATCACGGTTCATACGAGGGGGGACTTTTGGAGCACAGTCTGAATGTTTATGACTGTCTCTGCGATTACCTTGACAGACCCCGTGTGAAAGAGCTGTACGGTCTGACGGCTGACAATGAGACAAGAGCGGTCATTGCCCTGCTCCACGACATATGCAAGGTGAATTTTTACAAGACTGATTTCAGAAACGCCAAGAACGATCAGGGCGTTTGGGAAAAGGTTCCCTATTACACCATTGATGACCGCCTGCCCTATGGTCATGGGGAAAAATCCGTTTACATAATCACGGGCTTTATGCGGCTTTCCCGTGAGGAGGCTTTTGCCATTCGCTTTCATATGGGCTTTTCTGGCAGTGAGGACATTAATCTTGTGGGAAGGGCGTTTGAGCAGTTCCCTCTTGCATATGCGCTTCACGCTGCGGATATGGAGGCAAGCTATTTTTTGGAGAGGTAAAGGGGATTTCGCAGTAAACTTTGTTTACTATTGCGGACAGCGACAAGGGGCGGTATTGCTTTAGCAAGACAATTACCCCTTGACCTCGCAAGCCTTTGGAAAGGCTTGACCGAAACTTTTAGTGTTGTGTTTATTTGCTTGGATTTTTTATTCCTGAATGTAAAACCGATATTCAAGGAGCAGATCGACCATTCTGCCGTAGCTTTTGCTGCCGTCGGTTATGCCGCCGACCTTAAGTGTTGTATCGATCGCCTTATTTGACACCGCTTTTGCAGTCTCGGTGGATATGACGGCTTTCTGGCGGATATACTCCATATATTCCTCGCTGACAAAGGTATTGTCCTTTCTGACTTCGGGGGATATGAGGGTGCAGAGACGGTAATATTCCTCGTAGGGCAGGCTTTTGCGGCAGGCGGAGAGGAGATAGTTCGAGGCACTGATATATCCGCTGTACCTGACCTCCGGCTCTTCGGCTTCAAGGCAGGCGAGATATGAGATGAAGCCCGCTTCGTCCTCTCGGATAAAGCCTTTTAAATGGCTCAGCTCGTGCATCACCGTTGAGGGGACACGGGCGGGGCTGAGGGCTTTATTGTAGTTTGCCTCGAGGGTGAAGGGAAAATATACCCCCTGCAGGTCAAAGCTTGTCATGACCGCACCGCTGACCCTTTTGGGCTTGGGGCAACTGCCTTTCAGCTCGGGATAGCGGTCGGACAGGATATTCATTGAACGCTCGGCTATTTCGTCAAAATTTTTCGGGAGAATGATATCGCCGTTTTCGTCACGGGAGACCTGCAATGCAAGCTCATTTGCGTTTATGATAGTTTCCTCGCAGAGCTGTGAGAGCTGCTCATTTGTAAAGCCGCTGCTGCCCGCTCCACCGTGGTATTTTTGGGAAAATTCCGTTGTGCGGTAGAGGACGAAGCAATTAAAGGTCTCGGTGAAGATTATGTAGATGAGCACCCAGCCGAAAAATATCCCGAAGCCTTTTAGCAGCCGCTTTTTCTTTTTTACTGCCCCGATAATTACGATAAACGGCGTGGCGATGAGCAGGAGTATGCCCATAACTATGAGGACGGCTCCGATGGAAAAGGGTAGTATGCCCGTTATCTCGCTTATGATGTCGGACAGTGGGGCAAAGATGTGCTTCATATAAAAGTCAGCGGCGGGGGTGCTGAAAACTGCGATGACATTTGCGGCGATGCAGACAGCGGTCACGATCATCATTGCTATGACGTTTTTGGAGAGCTTTTTCTTTTCCTGCAAGGCGGGCTCCTTTCACAAACAAATTCAAGAGGTTTATATGATTTATTTTTACAACAAAAGCTGTGAGCGGTTTTATGAAAAATATCCACGGATATATGAGTGGTTCATGGCTTCACAAAAGCGTGTTTCGGGGCTGAAAATCTTCAAGTCTCTGTCCACCGCCGTGATGTATGCGGCGTATATTCTGCTGCTCGTATTTCTCGGGTCGACGGGAGATATGAGGATAATAAGGGTGATAATTGTGCCCGCTTTGGTTTTCCTTTTTGTGACGGTTGTGCGAAAGGGGATAAACGCTTCGAGACCTTATGAAAAATATCCCATAAAGCCAATTATCCCCAAGTCCACAAAGGGGAAATCCTGCCCCAGCCGTCACACCGCCTGCGCTTTTATAATCGCGCTGGCGGTATTGTATGTAAATGTGCCGCTTGGGATATGCCTGCTGATACTGTCCGTATTTATCGGCATTTCACGCCCTGTTATGGGGGTGCATTTTCCCCTTGATGTGACTTTTGCGGCGGTCATTGCCGTTATCCTTGGAATTGTCGGCTTTTTCGTCATTCCCTGATGATGAAAATGGGGATAGGGGGGCAGTTGGGACGGTTGGAAAATTCGGCGGTGATGACGGTGTATTCATCGCTGTCGATAGTTTTTACAAATTCAAGGAGAGCGTCCTTTTCCTCAAAGCCCGTGTCCCTGCCGTAATAAAGTATCATTGAGATGAGCCCGCCCTTTTTGATAAGGCGCAGGGCTTTTTTCACCGCTTCAAGGCTCGTGTCCTTATTCGTATGAACGGTGTGATCGCCGCCGGGGAGCCAGCCAAAATTAAAGGTTATGCAGGCTACGGTGCCCTCATCGGCGTATTTGTCCATATTAATATGGCTGTCGAGGACGAGATTTGCACGGTCTGAAAGCCCTTTTTCGCAGAGGAGCTTTCGGGTGCTCTCTATGGCATCGCTCTGGATATCAAAGGCGGTCACTTTCCCGCTTTCGCCCACAAGCTCACATAAAAATGCGGTGTCGTTTCCTCTGCCTGCGGTGGCATCTATGCAGATATCTCCCTTAGAAACACGGGAGGTTATGACCCCCTTTGAGATATCAAGGGCGTTGAATGTCTTTCTCATATGCTCTGCGTCCTTTCAAGTCCGAGAATTACGGCGCCAAGGGCACCAGCATAGGCGGCTTTCGGGGGAACGGTGAATTTCAGGCCGTGGAGGTCTCCCACCGCTTCAAGTATGGCTTTGCCCTCGGGTATCTCGGACATTGCGCCCACGAAAACGGCTTCGGTGAAGTCGGTGCCCTTGCAGGCAAAGGCTGCCATTACACCTGCGGTCTGGAACACCATATTCGCAAGGCCTGCGGCGATATGGGCGGGCTCGTGGGATATATGGCGGCTGCCGAAATTTGCGGCGGTGACGTTTGCCGCAAGACCGCCTAAAATGCCCTTGCAGATGTCGCCCATTGTGAGGTCTACCTTTGCAGGGTCGCCCTCGGATATAAGGCGGTTCACGGTTTCGCTGTCGGTGACGTTCATTGTCAGGTCGGCAAGGCCTGCAAGCGTTCCGCCGCCTACGCCGCTGCCGCCGATATGGGTGAGCTTGTCCCCGTCGGCGGTGACGAATGCGGTGCCAGTGCCGATGCTTACAAATACAGCCTTTTTTATGCCGCTGAGCTTCTGCGCTCCTCGGGGAAAGCAGCCGAACTCCTCAGAATATATCCGTGGGATATCTCCGAAACGGTGTTCGGCAATGTCATTGCCTGCTCCTGTGAGGAAAATGTGCTGCGGGGGGGCGTTGATCTCTGCTTCATCGAGCATTGCCTTTACTTCCGCTTCAAGGCGTTCACCGCTTCCGTCGGCGGCGTATTTTCTGTTTGCAAGGATATTTCCGCTTTTGTCGGCGGCGATGAGCTTTACTGCCGAGCCGCCGATATCTGCTCCAAGATAGTACATTTTCTCAGTTTCCTTTCTCAAGAGGTGCGGGATTGGTGCAGGGGATATTTTGACTTTTCCTGTCACTCGGCGCTGCCCATTTTACGGCATTTTTTATTATCCGAAGCACATTTTCATCGTGATACACGGGATATTCCTCGTGACCCGGCTGGAAATAGAAGATACGTCCTGCGCCCCGTCTGAACGTCACGCCGCAGCGGAATACCTCGCCCCCCGAAAACCAGCCCATAAACACGACTTCATCTGGGGTCGGGATATCAAATGGCTCGCCGTACATCTCTTCACGGGGCAGCTCGAAATGCTCGGGAATGCCCTGTGCAATGGGGTGGGAGGGGATAACCGTCCAGACACGCTCTCTGTCGCCGTGGCGCCATTTCAGGTTGCAGGAGGTGCCGCAGAGGGCTTTGAATATTTTGCTGTGGTGGGCTGAGTGGAGGGGGATAAAGCCCATTCCGCCGTTTATCCGTTCGGTTACAAGGCGGACGGTCTCGTCGCTTACCTTGTCGTGAGCCTGATGACCCCACCATATGAGGACATCGGTATCGTCAAGGAGCTCTTTTGTGATGCCATTGTTTTCCATATCAAGGGTGGCGTATTTTACGGAAATATTATTGTCCGCTTCAAGATATTTTCCTATCTGATAATGTATTCCCTCTGGGTATATGGCTGCTACCTCGGGTTGGTTTTTCTCGTGGATATATTCGTTCCAGACAAGCACATTTATCATTTATGAAAGCTCCTCCATTATGCGCTCTGCGGACTCCTTTGCGGCTTCGGCAAGGGCTTTTTTGGACTTGGTTTCCGAGCTTATCATTTCAAGCTCCATAAGCACATCTTCAATCAGGCAGGCGGTGTCGTCATCGGTTCGGGTGTCGTCGCAGACTGCGGAAAGCTTGTCATAAAAGGCTTCAAAGCTTATTTTGCCGCCTATTGCCTGTGAGCATATGTCCTTTATTTTATCGTTCATTTTAAGCACTCCTTAAATATGTTCAGTAAATTTTCAGCCGATCTTCTCATATACAAAAGCTGGTCCGCAGCTCCGAAATGCTCAACGGAGAAGCTGTCTCTGTAGCCGTCCTCCAGGAGCTTTTTCACGATCCCCTCAATGCCGATGTATCCGCCGCAGGCTTCGCAGGGGTACATTATTTTTCCCGAAAGGTCAGCCTTGCCGTTGGTGTCTGCGGCGTTTTTGCGGGAGCTGTCACGGGAGCGGTCTTTGAGATGAACGTGAGCAACGTATTTCCTGAGCTTTAAATATGCTTCCTCCGCATTTTCAAGGCTGTAGGCGAAATTTCCCGTGTCAAAGGTGAATTTCAGCCCGTTTACGTTCTCCATAAACCATAAAAGTCCGTCAGCGTCGGAGTATGGTGCGGCTTCGTCATCGAAGTCCTCGAGGGTGATGGTTATGCCGTACTGCTTTGCTTCCTCGCACATAAAGCTGAGATTTTCCGCCATTTTTTCCCTGACAGCTTCAAAATTATCATCGGGGGCGATGAATCCTGCAACTGAGAGGACTTTTTTTGCACCGAAATATGCGGCGGTGTCAAGATGCTCCTTTATTTTGTCACGGGTGATGCTTTCGGCTTCGTGACCCATATCGTATCGGTTATAGACCGATGCGGCAGACAGTCCGCAGGAGTCGAAAAGCGCCTTTGTCTCTGCCCTCTGAGCCAGCCGCCAGAGGTCACATTCAAGCCCCTCATAGCCTGCTTCACGGGCATAGGTGAGCATTTTTTCGGGAGATATGCCCTGCTGCTCTGCGCCCTCAAAAATGTGTTCGAGAAAGATGTTCAGCTGTGGGAATTTTGGTGCATACATAATAGTGTTCCTTTCACTTGCTTATTTTTCCGAGCAGAAGATAATTATTGTCTGCGGTGTGCTTGTTTGCAAAGCGGATATTGGGGGTGCTGCCCTTTTCATAGCTGTCCTCAAATGCGCCCACGGCAAGGTGCTTTCCTTTGGGGAGAAGGCTGCTGTCGAGGGTGAATGAGATGGTTTTGGTTTTGCCTGAGCCGAATGCTCCGCTGTCAATTTTAAAGCTTTTGGGCAGGAGCTTTATGACCCTGCCGTTCTGATCGGTGACGGCAAATTTCAACTCCATAGGGAAATATGCAGGGGCATTTCCTGTGTTTTTTATCTTAACTTTTATTGTGGTTTTGCTCTCGTTTCGGGTGAGAGATGCGGCGGTTACAGTAAGATTGTAACCCATTTCATTACTGAGCCGTTCTACAAGCTCCTTTTTGTCGCTGTAAAAAGCGGAGCCGTCATACATTGAGCCGCCAAGCGCCATATATGTGAGCTTTCCCACCTCAACCGAGTCGATGAGCGCCTTGTCAGTCCAGCTTCCGTCATCTCGTTGATAGGAATAGCCGTAGCACATCTCGCCCACGGTGGGGAGGTTGTTTTCCGCTGCGGGGAGGAGGGCTTTTTCGTGACCGATGAGCCCCACAAGTCCGTCACGGCGGAGGGTTATGCCCAGGGATACGGCGTATTCGGAAACGGGGGTTGGCTTATCATTGTTGACAGGGAGAACCAGCTGTGTGCTGTGAAAAAGCTCCGACCACTCCTTGAGGCATTTTTTCTGCATATCCTCCGAGGGCATTTTGCTGCCTTCAAGACCGTAGGTGTGCCACTCGCCCCAGTTGCCGTAGGTGCGGATATCGATAAATTCTATGCGGCTGTCGCCGTCATAGCGCTCGGCAATGGCTTTTGCAAGGCTCATTGCGGCGGTATAGTAATGCTTGTCGCTCCAGACGGGTGTGCGCTGGGTGCTGTCATCGCTGTAGAATGATGTGGCGGCGGCGGTTGTGTATTTGCAGCCATTGTCGTAGACATACTGAGGTACAAGCCCGTCGGGGGCATCTGAGCCTGAATCGGCGGGGACAATGCCGAATGCAAAGGTCTTGCCGTATTTGTCGCATAGCTCTGCCAATTCATCTATCCGAGACCAGTCATAAACGCCCTCTGAGGTCTCGATATCCTTCCAGTTGAAGCGGGAATAGACTACGGATATCATATCCCATGCGGGGTCGTTTTCGATGCCGTAAACGGGGTCGTCAAACCAGCTTGGGTCATAGACATACTCCACCCAGCCTTTGTGGGGATTGGGCACTGCGGCGGTCTCGGGAGCTATTGGGAACGCCATTGTTCCGCTTTCGGCTGACACGCTTGTGCAGAGCAGGGGGAGAAATATTATTGCCGCAAGGATAAGTGAAATTATTCTTTTCATATATAACGCTCCTGTTATATTACATAAGGGCTGAGAGTTGCTCGGAAACATCTGCAAACTGCTGTAATGTGAGCTGCTCGGGACGGATATTTTCCGAAAGTCCTGCGGCTTTTATTGCGCTTATCACGGTCTGCTTGTCGGCGGACATTGATGATGAAAGGGAATTTGCGAGATTTTTTCTTCGCTGTGAGAATGCTCCTCTCACCACACGGAAAAAGAATTTTTCATCGGTCACGCTTACTGCGGGGGTGTCTCTGATATCAAGGCGGATAACGCAGGAATCAACGTTGGGAGCAGGCATAAAGCTGCCTCGTGAAACGTTGAAAAGAAGCTTGGGTTCGGCGTAGTAATACACCGCCGCCGTTACCGCTCCGCACTCTCTGCTGCCGGGCTTTGCGCAAAGTCTTACTCCCGCTTCTTTCTGCACCATTACCGTAATTGACTTTATTGGCAGGCGGCTTTCAAGGAGGTACATTATGATAGGAGAGGTGATGTAATAGGGGAGGTTTGCGCAGACCGCCACATCAAGCCCCTTGAAATTCTCCTCTATAACGGCGTTAAGGTCGGTTTTCATAACGTCTGCATTTATAACGGTTACGTTATCATATTCCGCCAAAGTTTCCTGTAAAATGGGGATAAGGCGGGTGTCTATCTCCACGGCTGCAACCTTGTCCGCACGCTTGGCAAGCTCGTTTGTGAGAACGCCCACGCCTGTGCCTATCTCGATTACGCCGAAGCCTTTTCTGGCATTTCCCATTTCGGCAATTTTCGGGCATATGGAAGGATTTATAATGAAATTCTGTCCGAGGGCTTTGGAGAATGTGAAGCCGTGGCGCTCGAAGATATCCTTTATAACGTTTATGTTTGTGAGATTTTCCATAAGTTTTTCCTTTATAAGATTATTTTGCAGGGCTTGTCGATTTCCATACTGTCGGGGGTGACGGTGCAGGTGTATGCAAGGACGTTCACGCCCTTTTCCGAGGCGGCTTTCAGGGCATCGGCAAACTGGGGGTGGGTGTCACGGTTGGGGGTAAAATATTTCGCCTTTTCCATTTGTATCACAAAGAGAATATATGCTTCATAGCCGCTTTTGGCAGCGGTCACAAGCTCGTTTATGTGCTTTAGTCCACGCTCGGTAGGTGCATCGGGAAAGCGGCACACGCCGTTATCTTCGAGGGTGCAGCCCTTGACCTCCATAAATATTTTCCGTTCACCTGCTTCAATGTAAAAGTCAAATCGGGAGCTGCCGAAAACAGTTTCGGGGCGGATATATGTGACATTTTCAAAAAGTCGTGGGATAAATTCCATTGCGGCTTTGTTGGGGCTCTGGCTGTCCATATTTATGAGCATTCCGTTTTTGTAAACGGCGATGAGGTCATATTTAGTTTTGCGTTTTGAGCCTTCGGGTGCTTTTTCAAGTATGACCCTTGCGCCCTGGGGCAAAAGCTCCTTGCAGCGCCCTGTGTTTTTCACGTGGACGGTCTCTTCTCTGCCGTTTACCATGACCTTTGCGATAAATCTGTTGGGGCGGGAGATGAACACGCCCTCCTCTGTAGTGCCGTATTTTATGGAGCTCACCCCTTACATCTGATGCTTTACAACGCCGTATTCATCGTCAAGGCGATAGTAGGGACAGGCGTAATTCGTGCCGTTCATAAAGCGGTACATCTCGTCCTCGTCAAGATTTACAAGGCAGGTGTAGCAGTCATAATCATCGTCATAAACGTAATTCACGCAGGTATCGCAGTTTGTGGGCTGCTTTGCGGCTTGGGACATTTTCGGTACTTCCTTTCGGGTCATCTTTTTTTATCGCTTCTCACAAATGGATATTTTACCTCTTCCGATGTAAGGAGCGAGTATTTTTCGGGGAGCAGCTGCATAAATGCAATTTTAAGCTTATCCATAATTTTTGTACCTTTCATATATCATCGAGTGTGAGCTGGATATTTTCATCTTTGGTCATATTGGCGGTCTCGGGAATATAGTTTTCACCTATCCGAAAATCTATGCCCGCTTTCCTTGCCTGACTGCGCTGGAATCGGCGCTTTATGAAATATGTTCTGCCGTCCTTGACAAAACGTGCGCCTGTCTGATGAAAGTAAAAGGGGATATTTTTTGAGATGCACTGCTCTCTAAGGGACAATATCCAGTCATAGTCGCAGGGACGGGCATATTGTCCCGATTCGCCCCCTGCGGAGACCTCTTCTATACGCTCGTCAAGATATGCTGAGATGTCTGTTTTTTCAAGCAGGGGAGCGGCTATTACGGAGCGGTGCTTTATGGGCAGGGAGAGGAATATGGGCAGGCGGAAGTCGGCTCTGTCCTGATTTTCCACTGTGCAGCCTATCATTACGTTATCGTAGCCGTCGCCCCAATCTGCGGGCAGGCAGGCTTCAAGGCGGTCTATGCGCTTGGTGAAGAAATAAAAGCGGCAGTCACTGCGCTCTTTCATCATTTTCCAGCAGTCGTCCCGCCACCCGTCGGCATCGGACAGGAGAAAATCCGAGGTGAAGCAGGTGAATATTATCCTGCCCGAGGGTATTTTATAGCTGCCGTCACGCTTTCTTTTGACGGGCAGGTCAAAATTGGCGGTTTTCTTGCAGATGCTGCTTGCCCGGGTGCTGCCGTACATTTCGTCCTGTCGGTAGACGTAGCAGTATTTGCAGCCGGGGCTTATTTTCGTGCAGCCGTGCCACGGGTTCCAGTCGGCGTAAAGGGAAGATGTGTTGTTCATTTATTTTATGCAGTCCCATAATGGTGGATATTTACTCATATGGTTTCTCCGTTCGGTGAGTGATTTCCTATATCTTATCATACACATTATAAAGCTGATTGTCAAGGTCTCTTTGTCTACAGTTTTATTTGTTTCACACGGATAAAAAAACGGCGAAGCTCCGAATGTACAGATGTCGTAGCTTCGCTGTTTGCGGTTATTTAAATAATACCCTTATTCCTCGGTCTTGTCGCTTACAACAGTCTTGTCACTTGTGACAAGTTCCTTTACAGATGTTGCAAGTCCTGCAAGGCTCTGTATCTCGGAGGGAATGATTATCTTGGTAGCCTTGCCGTCGGCAGCCTTTGCAAAGGCTTCAAGGCTCTTGATAGCGATAACGTTCTGGGAGGGGTTTGCTTCATTGAGCTGTCTGATAGTGTCGGCAAGAGCCTGCTGAACGTTTCTGATAGACTCAGCTTCACCCTCTGCTTCAAGTATCTTCTGCTGTCTTACAGCGTCGGCACGGAGTATCATAGCCTGCTTCTGAGCCTCTGCCTGGAGGATAGCTGCCTGCTTGTCGGCTTCGGCACGGAGAATTTTTGACTCCTTTTCACCCTCTGCAACAAGCACCTGAGACTTCTTTTCACCCTCAGCCTGAAGTATCTTTTCACGTCTTTCACGCTCTGCCTTCATCTGCTTTTCCATTGCGTCCTGGATCTCTCTGGGAGGGAGAATGTTCTTGAGCTCGACTCTGTTTACCTTGATGCCCCAGCGGTCAGTTGCCTGATCGAGGATAGCGGTTATCTTGGTGTTGATAACGTCTCTTGATGTAAGTGTGGCATCAAGCTCCATTTCACCGATGATGTTTCTGAGGGTGGTAGCGGAAAGATTCTCGATAGCGGAAAGAGGTCTTTCAACGCCATAGGTGTAAAGCTTTGCATCTGTTACCGTGAAGAATACAACAGTATCTATCTGCATAGTAACATTATCCTTGGTGATAACGGGCTGAGGCTTGAAGTCAACTACCTGCTCCTTGATGGATACCTTTTTTACCACCTTGTCGAAAATGGGGATAACGTAATGAGGACCTGTGTGAAGAGCACCTTTGAATGTTCCGAGACGCTCAACTACATATACCTGAGCCTGAGGAACGATTTTAATGCCTGAGATGAAGATTATCGCAAGAATAACGATAACGGCGATGATTGCACCTGTCATAATGTTTTTCTCCTTTTAGTTATAATGTTTTGTTAACGGGCTGTACTGTAAGGTAAGCCGCACCCTTTGCTATGACCGTCACCGAAACGCCCTCGTCTATGACTGAGCCGTCAGCGGAGACTGCACCCCAGTCAACGCCCTCGAGACGTACTCTTCCCGTGCCTGCCATAGCGTCTATCTTTTCGATGACAACGGCAGTTTTGCCGAGATCAAGCTCGCCGTTTGTGGGAATGTACTTTTTCGGCATAAACTTTTTGAGTATGGGGCGTGTGGCTGCAAGAAGAACAAGGGAGACAACGAAGAATACAGCTGTCTGAACTCCCGCTCCTGCGCCCAGCATTGCGGCGATGAGTGCTGCAAGTGCGCCTGCGGCAAACCATATGGACAGAAGTGCGAATGAAGCGGCCTCAACGAGTATTGCCGCAACCATTACAATGACCCATAAAATGTACATCATAAAAACCTGTCTCTTATACACATCTGACGCTGCCGACGATATGCAGTGTGTA
>CAMBJF010000010.1 GCA_945867875.1 uncultured Ruminococcus sp.
CGGTCATCATAGTTCGCTTTACAGGCGGTATGGCTTATTTTAATGAAGATATTTTTTCACAGACACTCTTTTTCGGCAGGCTTTATGACCTTGCCAAAGGTTTTGAGTTTCTGAAATAGGATATATGGTTTTTATTTTCTCTTGAACCGATAAGTTCGGTCGGAAAGGAATGATTCAATGCTTTGCAGCAGATGCAAAAAAAGAGAGGCAATGGTATTTATCACCTCAATGCAGGGTAACGAAAAGCGCAACGAAGGTCTGTGCCTGGTGTGCGCCCGTGAGCTCAATGTCCCTCAGATAAAGGAATATATGGACCAGATGGGCGTTACCGATGAGGATATAGAAGAGTTTGCCGACGCTATGAGCGGCGTTAAGGACAATTTTGATATGGAAATGTTCAATCAGGGGGGAACAAACTCCCTGCCGAACTTCTTCAATGCTCTTTTCGGCGGCCCTGTACAGAATGACGGCAAAACGGCGGAAGTGAAAAATGAAGCGGGAGATGATACCTCCGAAGCATTTGAGCGCCGTGAAAGGATAAAAAACGGCAAGGAACCAAAGGGCAGCAAGAACAAGAAGAGAAAATTTCTCTCTTCTTTCTGCACCGACCTTACCGCCCGTGCAAGGGAAGGCAAGCTTGATACAATTATCGGCAGAGATAAGGAAATTGCCCGCACGATACAGATACTCTGCCGCAGACAGAAGAATAATCCCTGCCTTATCGGTGAACCCGGTGTTGGTAAGACTGCCATTGCCGAGGGACTTGCGCAGAAAATCGCAGCAGGCGAGGTACCTTTCCAGCTTGCTGACAAGGAAGTATTTCTCCTTGACCTTACCGCTCTTGTTGCGGGAACACAGTTCAGAGGTCAGTTTGAGAGCCGTATGAAAGGTCTTGTTGACGAGGTGAAGTCCGAGGGCAACATTATCCTTTTCATTGACGAGATACACAATATCGTGGGCGCAGGAGACAGCGAGGGTTCGTCTATGAACGCCGCAAATATCCTCAAACCCCCTCTCAGCCGTGGAGAAGTTCAGGTCATCGGTGCGACCACATTCAAGGAATACAGAAAGTACATTGAAAAGGACAGCGCCCTTGAAAGACGTTTCCAGCCTGTTACCGTAAATGAGCCTACAGTTGATGATACCGTTGAGGTTTTAAAGGGTATAAAGCACTATTACGAGGAGCATCACAAGGTCAAGATAAGCGATGACCTTTTAAGGCTCTGTGCCGTGCTTTCCGAGAGATATATCAATGACAGGTATCTTCCCGACAAGGCCATTGACCTCCTTGACGAGGCCTGCGCAAACAGGAGCATCACCAGCACCGAGCTTGCCAAGCATCAGAAGAAAACTGTCGAGGTCGCTGCTCTTGAAGCAGAGATAAAGTCCATTGAGGACGGCGGCGAGGGTGAGCCTGATTTTGAAGCTCTTGCCGAGAAAAAATCTCAGCTTATCCGTGAGCAGAATGAGCTTGATGCTCTTACAAAGAAGATATCCGCAATAAATGTCACCGAGCAGGATCTTGCAAGGGTGATTGAGCTTTGGACGGGCATTCCCGCAAATAAGATAGAGGAAACCGAGCTTAAAAAGCTTGCAAACCTCGAGACATCAATGAAAAAGAGGATAATCGGTCAGGATAAGGCTGTAGAGCTTGCCGCAAAGGCGATAAGACGCTCCCGTGCCCAGCTTTCCAAGCGCCGCAGACCTGCATCATTCATATTTGTAGGTCCTACGGGTGTTGGAAAGACTGAGCTTGTAAAGGTCATAAATGACGAGCTTTTCAATGGCAATGATACGCTTATCCGTCTCGATATGACCGAGTATATGGAAAAACACGCTGTGTCCAGACTTATCGGCTCACCTCCGGGATATGTGGGTTATGATGAGGCAGGACAGCTTACAGAAAAAGTGCGCCGTCATCCTTATTCCGTGATACTTTTTGACGAGATTGAAAAGGCTCACCCCGACATTATGAATCTGCTCTTGCAGATACTTGATGAGGGCAAGGTGAACGACGCTCAGGGCAGGTCTGTGAATTTTGAGAACACAATTATCTGTATGACATCAAATGCAGGCTCGTCCGACAAGACAACAAGCCTTGGCTTCAACAAGACCGAGGAGGAGATAACAAAGGAAAAGGCTATGAAGGCACTTTCCGATTTCCTCCGTCCCGAATTTATGAGCCGTGTTGATGAAATTGTTGTGTTCAATCCTCTTACCAAGGAGAATTATGCTGAAATTGCGGGACTTATGCTCAGTGAAATGAAAGAGCCTCTTGCGGAAAAGGGCATTACCCTTAAATTTGACAAGCGAGTGCTTAATCTTATTGCTGAGAAATCCTTTGGAAAGAAGTTTGGTGCACGTGACATCAGAAGCGTTATCCGTTCGGATATCGAGGATAAGATAGCCGATGTTATCGTTGAAAATGCAGGAAAAGAGCCTGCTGTTATCAAGCTTTCAGCTAAAAAAGACGCTATTGAGGTCAATGCCGAATAATGCATTTTTATGTGCGGTATCTCTATTGATACCGCACATTTTTTATTAAAAACAGATTAAAAAAGGACTTTTTATGATGAGAATTTGGTGAATGTGGTTGACAGAACGGAAAAATAAGGATATACTAAAATCATAGAAAGCAAACCACTTAATATAAACAATAAACAGGAGGAAAATATTATGTTTGAAAAATTTGTTGAAACTCTTAACCACACAGGAAAGGCAGTTTCCGAAAAGACAAAGCAGGGAACCGACATTGTTAAGGCGAACCTCAAAATTACCACAGAGGAAAGAGAGCTTAACGATCTCTTCCTTGAAATTGGCAAGCTTTACTACAAGAACAACAGCGAAAATCCCTGCTGCGACCAGATGAAGGAGCTTTTTGGAAAGGTTTCCGAAAAGGAATCTGCTGTTGAGGAGCTCAAGAGCAAGGTCCGTGCGCTGAAGGGCATTACAGTCTGCCAGAACTGCGGCGCTGAGGTCGATGAAGAAAATGCATTCTGCGGCAAGTGCGGTGCAAAGATCGAAAGACCCGAGCCTGTTGAGGAGCCTGAGGAAGCAAAGGAGATCAGCGACAGCGTTGTTGACCACGAGGATAACGTTGAGGTGGTCGATGAAAACGGTGAGCCTTCTATTAAAATAGAAATAGCTAAGGACGAAAGCACCAACGAAAATAAGGACGAATAAGCCTTGATAAAGGGGCACTGCACAGGTTGTGCGGTGCCCTTTTTTAATGCCCTTTTGCTTGACAAATCAGCAAATTTGTGCTATAATTACATTAGTATTTTATATGCTTCGGAGGCGTTTCGGTGAGCGGTATCTTATTTGGTGTGAGTGTCGGTGCGGGTGACCCTGAGCTTATGACTTTAGGGGCAGTCAGGGCTATAGAACGGTGCAAGATAATCGCAGTGCCGAGGACAAAGGGTGAAAGTTCTCTTGCGTTGTCCATTGCGGAGCAGGCTGTGGATATGTCGGGGAAAAAGATACTTTACTTTGATTTTCCTATGACCCGTGACAGGAATGAATGGAAACAGAGCCATATAAGCGCTGCGGATATTATCTGTGAGAGACTTGCTGATAATGAGGACACGGCTATGCTCTGCCTTGGAGATATTTCCGTTTACTCCACGTTCTCATATGTTGCCGATATTGCAAAGCAAAGGGGATATACCTGTGAGTGGAAAGCGGGCGTTACAAGCTTTTGTGCGGCGGCTTCTGTGTGCGGGATACCCCTTGTAAGCGGGAATGAACCGCTTATCGTTATTCCTGCCGCTGCTGAAAATTTTGATGAACTTATGGCTCAGGACGGCACTAAGGTTATTATGAAGCCAAGGATCATTACTGACAGGCTGCGCAGTGCTCTTTCGGGAAAAAGTTTTTACGCTGTTTCGGACTGCGGACTGACTGATGAACGGATATACACGGATATTGATGATGTTCCCGAAAAGGGAAGCTATTTTACTGTTTTTATTGTAAAGTGACGGTGGGAATATGCTTGACAGGTACATTTCAAAAGGAGGTCAGAAACTGCGGCTTGGCTATACAACAGGTTCCTGTGCCGCAGGGGCTGCAAAAGCTGCGGCTCAGAAGCTTATAAGCGGCATATTTCCCGACAGCGTTTTTCTTATGACCCCTAAGGGTATCGGGCTGGAGCTTGACATTCTTGATAAAACCGGCGGCGAAGGATATGCCTGCTGTGCGGTGGAAAAGGACGGCGGCGATGACCCCGATATCACAAATGGGATATATGTTTATGCCCGTGCGGAAAAGATATCCGAGGGCGTAGAGATCGTGGGCGGTGAGGGAATCGGCATCGTCACGAAAGCGGGGCTTGACCGTCCTGTGGGCGATCACGCCATAAACACTGTTCCGAGGAAGATGATAACGGCGGCGGTTATGGAAATTGCCGAGCTTTATGAATATAAGGGCGGCTTTAAGATAACAGTGTTCGTGCCCGTGGGTGCAGAGCTTGCGAAGAAAACATATAATCCGAGAATGGGTATTGAGGGCGGAATTTCTATAATTGGCACAAGCGGGATAGTTGAGCCTATGAGCACGGCTGCGCTTATTGATACGATTCGGGCGGAAGCGAGTATGCGAAAGGCTGAGGGCATCAAAAATCTTATCATCACACCGGGAAACTACGGCGAAAGCTTTCTTTCGGAGCATATAAAATATGCGGCTGAAAAAAGCGTTAAGTGCAGCAATTATATCGGTGAAGCGTTGAATATTGCTATTGAGCTTGAATTTGAAAGCGTTCTGATTGTGGGGCACATTGGAAAGCTTGTAAAACTTGGTGCGGGAATTATGAATACCCATTCAGCTGAGGCTGACGGGCGTATTGATGTGCTTGTTACCTGCGGACTTATTGCGGGGTGCAGCAGGGAAGCGCTTGTTGAGATAACCAAATGCGCTGTGACTGACGGTGCGTTGGAGATACTCAAAAATGATGGAAAGCTTTCGGAAACGATGGATATTCTCTGTCAGAGGGTGCAGTATTATCTTGATGCAAAGGTCAAGGGTCGGATAAAAACAGGTGCGGTCATATTTTCAAATGCTTACGGTCTGCTTGGCGTTACCGAAGAGGGGCGCAGGCTTATGACTGAAATTTCGGAGGAGTACGGCAATGGTTAATTTTGTTGGAGCAGGCAGCGGTGCGGCTGACCTTATAACATTAAGAGGAAAAAGGCTGCTTGAAGAAGCGGACGTTATAATTTATGCGGGCTCGCTTATCAATCCTGAGCTTTTAAATTACGCACGCCCCGAATGCGAGCTTCATAACAGCGCATATATGACCCTTGAGCAGATCATCGACAAGATGAAAGAGGCTGAAAGCTGCGGCAAAATGACGGTAAGGCTCCACACAGGCGACCCCTGTATTTACGGGGCTATACGTGAGCAGACGGACTGTCTTGACAGGCTTGGCATTTCATACGAAGTATGCCCCGGGGTAAGCTCGTTCTGCGGTGCGGCGGCGGCACTTAAAGCGGAGTACACACTTCCCGATGTGTCCCAGACGGTCATCATTACACGAATGGCTGGCAGAACTCCCGTGCCCGAACGTGAGAGCATTGCATCGCTTGCTGCTCACGGCTCAACAATGGTCATATTTCTGAGCACGGAAATGCTGCCACAGCTTTCGGCAGAGCTTATCAAGGGCGGATATTCGGAAAACACCCCTGCGGCCATTGTTTACAAGGCGACACACCCTGACGAAAAGGTTTGCAGATGCACTGTTGGAACTCTTGCGGAAACTGCCGAAAAAAATGACATAAAAAAGACTGCTCTTATAACCGTGGGAAATTTCCTCGGTGATGATTACTCCCTTTCAAAGCTTTATGACAAAACCTTTTCCACGGAATTCCGAAAGGCAGAGATATGAAAATTGCGGTAATCGCCGTTACGGAAAATGGATATAAGCTTGCTTCTCAGATCCGTGAAAAGCTGCCTGACAGTGAGATATTTATATATCAGAAATATGCGGTTTCGGGTGAAAAAAGCTTTGAAAAAATAGGCGAGCTTACGGGCAGGCTGTGGAATGAATATGATGCAATTGTATTCATATCCGCCTGCGGGATAGCAGTAAGAGCCATAGCGCCTTTTGTCCGTTCAAAGCTTACCGATCCTGCTGTTATTGCAGCAGATGACAGCGGTCATTTTGCTGTTTCACTGCTTTCGGGACATCTTGGCGGGGCGAATGACCTTGCTGAGAAAATAGGCGGAATTACAGGCGCAGTGCCTGTTATAACCACGGCAACGGACAATTCGGGGCGGTTTTCACCCGATATGTTTGCTAAAGCAAATGATCTTGCCATTGAAAATATGGAGGCGGCAAAACTTGTTGCGGCGGCTTCTTTACGTGGCGAGGTCATAGGGCTGTATTCCGAGTATCCCTGCAAAAATATTCCCGAAAGGCTTATAGGTAAAAGTGGAAATTGCGGGATATGCATAAGCTCATACATTTCAAAAAAGCCTTTTGATACCACTCTCAGGCTTATTCCGAAAAATATCGTTATCGGTGCGGGGTGCAGAAAAAATGCCGCTCCCTGTGACCTTGAAACACATATTTTGCATACACTTTCCAATGCGGGGCTGTCGGTTATAGGACTGAAAGTTCTTGCAACTATCGACATAAAAAAGGACGAGCCTGCAATGAAAGAATTGGCGGACAAATACGGCTTGGAACTTCGGACATTCACGGCTTCGGAACTGTCGTCGGTAAGCGGCGAATTTGATGAGTCGGAATTTGTAAAAAATACGGTAGGCGTGGGGAATGTGTGCGAGAGGAGCGCTGCTGCCTGCGGTGCTGAGATAATTGTTCATAAGACAAAGGGTGACGGTGTGACCTGTGCTGTGGGTGTACTGCCGTTCAGCGTGGATTTTCAGAGAAAGGAATAAAAATATGAAGCTTTATATCGTGGGATTTGGTGCGGGCGGCTTTGAGGGAATGACAATTGCCGCTAAAAATGCCATTGAGGACTGCGGACTTGTTGCGGGTTATACGGTCTATACAGAGCTTATCAAAAAGGCTTTTCCCGATAAGGAATATTACTCCACATCAATGCGGCAGGAAAAGGAACGTGTGCTCTATGCTCTTTGTGCCGCACAGGAAAGAAACACGGCTCTTGTATGCAGCGGGGATTGTTCGGTGTATGCAATGGCAGGGCTTGCCTATGAGCTTTGGGAAAATTATCCCGATGTGGAGATAATCCCTGTGGCGGGGGTTACAGCGGCGCTCAGCGGCGGAGCTGTTCTGGGCGCACCTCTTACCAATGATTTTGCGGTGATAAGCCTGTCAGACCTGCTCACCCCCAAGGACAAGATCGAAAAGCGGCTCCGTGGTGCGGCAATGGCTGATATGTGCATTGCACTTTATAATCCGTCATCGAAAAAAAGGTCGGATTATCTTAAATTGGCGTGCGGGATAATGCTTGAATACAAATCTCCGGAAACCGTATGCGGATATGCACGGAATATCGGCAGAGAGGGCGAAGAGGGTTGTGTGATGACCCTTGCGGAGCTTATGGAGACTGAGGTGGATATGTTCACGACTGTGTTCATTGGCTGTGCCGAAACAAAGGTCATTCGTGGGAAAATGGTAACACCGAGGGGATATAAGCTTGGATAATTTTCTTATTTTCGGCGGAACTACCGAGGGACGGCTTTTGGCGGAATACTGTGATAAAAACGGGATATGCTGCATGGTTAGCGTTGCTACGGAATATGGTGCTGAGCTTCTGCCAAAGTCTGATTATGTTAGAATTGAGACAGGCAGAAAGGACTGCGGCGAGATATCCGATTTTATTGTATCAGGCGGATTTTCGGCTGTATTTGACGCAGCTCACCCATATGCAGAAGAGCTGAGAAAAAATATTGTCAAGGCGTGTGACGATACAAATACGGCGTATTATCGTGTGATAAGAGAGCCGTCGCCTATATGCAAAGAAGCCTTATATTTCGATACGGCGGCTATGGCTGCGGAATATGCCTGCAAAGCGGGCGGCAGGATTTTTATTGCCACGGGCAGCAAGGAACTGCCGCTGTTTATGAAAAGCGGCGTGCCCGAAAGATGTGTTGTGAGGGTACTGCCCGATGAGGTTATTTTAAAGCAGTGCAGAGATGCGGGCTTTTCAAAGATTATCAGCGGAAAAGGGCCTTTCAGCTTTGAAGAAAATGTTAAAGATTTCGAGGGCTGCGGGTATGTCATAACAAAAGAAAGCGGAAGCACGGGAGGTTTTGAGGAAAAGCGCCGTGCGGCTGCGGTTGTGGGTGCAAAGCTGCTTATAATAAAGCGTCCTGCTGAAAAGGGAATGACCCTTTCGGAAGCGGAAAAGCTGATTTCAGTTAAAATGTGAGGAAGTGAAAAAATGGAGCCACGGGTAAAGATAATCGGGTGCGGAATGAACTGCGGCGGAAGTATGACCGTTGATGGGGAAAATGCCGTAAAATCTGCGGATATTCTTATCGGAGCGGGACGTATTTTGAAGGGCTTTGAGAGCCTTGACAAGGAAAAATTCTGCTCATATGATACCCGGAAAATAGCCGACAGAATATGTGACGAAACCGATAAAACTATTGCTGTGCTTATGTCGGGGGACTGCGGATTTTTCAGCGGTGCACAGAAGCTTTCCGCAGAGCTTGAAAAGCGTGGTATTCCTTACAGAATCATTCCCGGAATCGCATCCCCCGTTTATCTGTGTTCAATGCTTGGGCTGAGCTGGGATAGGCTGAGGTTTGTTTCACTTCACGGTGCAAAGGCAAATATTGTGAGAGAAGTTTGCTCAAATGAATATGTTTTTGCGCTTATCGGCGGCGAGAATGACTGCGGAAATGTGTGTCGGAAGCTGACGGAATACGGCAGGGGATATGTCGAAGTTTTCATCGGTGAAAATATGGGCTATGATGCTGAAAAGCTGATAAAAGGCAGGGCGGAAGAGCTGACGGATATCGTAACCTCAAAGCTTTCGTCAATGCTAATCATAAACCGAGACTATGAAAAAACGGTACGGTCGGGCATTCCCGATGATGAATTTATCCGTGGAAAAGCTCCGATGACAAAGGCGGAAGTGCGCTGTCAGGTCATATCAAAGCTTGACATTGAAAAAAACGACATTTGCTGGGATATCGGCAGCGGAACGGGTTCTGTGTCGGTTGAAATGGCACTGAGATGTCCTGTCGGGTGTGTATATGCCGTTGAAAAGGACGAAGAGTCGGCTGAGCTTTCGGGAAAAAATTTCAGAAAATTTGGCTGTGACAATATAATCCAGCTTTGTGGGAGAGCGGAGGAGCTGACAGATAAGCTTCCTACTCCCGACTGCGTATTTATCGGCGGTTCGGGCGGAGGACTATCCGAAATATTTTCAGCGGCGATACAAAAAAATCCGTCGGTGCGTATCGTTATGACCGCTGTTACCCTTGAAACCCTCAGGGACAGCGAATGTCTCGGTGAGCGGGAGATAGTTCAGATATCGGCGGCTCGGGCGTTCAAGGCAGGAAATTACCATATGCTCAGAGGGGAAAATCCTGTTTTTGTTATCAGGAGGGTCATAAATTGAAACGGATAATGATTGCGGGAACGGGCAGCGGCTGCGGGAAAACAACGATTGTATGTGCATTATTGCAGGCGCTTGTTGACCGAAAAATAAAAACGGCTTCCTTTAAATGCGGTCCCGATTACATCGACCCGATGTTTCACAGAAAGGTCATCGGGGCAGAGTCTTATAATCTTGACAGTTTTTTCTGTAACGAAAACACGCTGAAATATCTGTTGAAAAAGGGTTCACAGGAAATGTCTGTCATTGAGGGCGTTATGGGATTTTATGACGGTTTGAACGGCAGAGGTTCATCTTATGAAGTCTCGGAAATAACAAACACGCCCGTGGTTATCGTTATAAACGCAAGGGGAATAAGCGAGTCTGTTGGGGCTGTCATAAAGGGATTCCTTGAGTATCAGAAACCTAACAATATTGTTGGATTTATATTCAACCGCCTTGCGGAAAGCAGAGTTCAGTTTGTAAAAAAGCTTTGCGATGAGCTGGAGACTGAGTTTCTCGGACACCTGCCCACAGACAGTGAAATTGTTGTGGAGAGCCGTCATCTTGGGCTTGTGACAGCGGACGAGATTACGGATATAAAAAAACGGCTTGAAAAGCTTGCTTTGGCGGCTGAAAAACATATCCGAATCGACAGGATATGCGAGCTTGCGGAGTCGCCCGAGCTGTCATTTACCCCGCCTGTGTTTGCAAAAAAGCATAACGCCAGAGTGGCTCTTTCAAAAGATGAGGCGTTTTGTTTCTTTTATCCCGAGAATGTACAGCTTCTTGAAGAAATGGGGGCGGAGGTGATACCGTTCTCACCTTTGCGGGATAAAAAGCTTCCAGAAAATATTGACGGTATAATTCTTTGCGGCGGATATCCCGAGCTTTACGCCGATACGATCTCGGAAAATACGGCTATGCTCAAATCTATAAAAGATGCTGTTGAAAGCGGTGTTCCCTGCATAGGGGAATGCGGCGGATTTATGTATCTTCACGATGAATTTGAGGATATGGACAGAAGTGCTCACAAAGGTGTTGGCGTCATTCACGGCAGAGCCTTCAGAACTCCGAGGCTGAAAAATTTCGGCTACAGCATCATTACCGCAGAGCGTGACAACCTTTTATGCAAAAAAGGCGAGAGCTTTCACGTTCACGAGTTTCATTACTTTGACAGCACCTGCTGCGGAGATGATTTCATCGCTGTGAAACCAGGAAAGAGCGAAAGTCGGAAGTGTGTAAATGCTGATACGAAGCTTTGGACGGGATTTCCTCATTTATATTTTTATTCACGCCCCGAGCTTGCAGAAAATTTTCTTGCAGCGTGTGAAAGGTTTAGGAAAAATGGATAGGATTAAGCATATTGTGCCAACTGACAAAGAAGCCGGAAAGAGGGCGGCGTTAAAATGGAACAGCATTGCAAAGCCGCTACACAGTTTGGGAATGCTCGAAGATGATATAATAAAGCTTGCGGAAATCTTCGGCAGCGAGAATTTTTCACTTGACAAGCGGTGTGCGGTGGTCATGTGTGCCGATAATGGAGTTGTGTGCGAGGGAGTGACACAGACTGACAGCAGCGTTACGGCTATTGTTGCAAAGGCTATGGCTGAGGGGACTTCCAATATAAATTTAATGGCAAAGTCCTGCGGCGCGGATGTGTTTCCCGTTGATATCGGCATTAAGGGCAGGGTATCAGCTGACGGGCTTATCTGCCGAAAAATCGCAGACGGAACGGAAATTATTGCCAAAGGTCCTGCTATGAACCGCAGTCAGGCTGAGAAAGCCTTGCAGGTCGGAATGGACATTGCGGGAGAACTTAAGCAAAAGGGATATAAGCTTATTGTGACAGGAGAAATGGGAATAGGCAACACGACCACAACATCTGCGGCGGCATCTGTCCTGCTTCGACTTTCACCCGAAGAGGTCACGGGAAGAGGTGCGGGGCTTGACGATAAAGGGCTTCTCAGAAAAATAAATGCGATAAAAAAAAGCATTGAAATAAACAAGCCTGACCCCTGTGACGCTGTTGACATAATCTCAAAGGTTGGCGGTTATGATATCGGCGGAATGGCAGGGCTATTTCTCGGCGGCGCTGTTTATCATATCCCAATTGTCATAGATGGCTTTATTTCGGCAGTTTCAGCGGCTCTTGCGGCAATGATATGTCCGCTGGCAAAGGAATATATGCTCTGTTCCCACGTTTCGAGAGAGCCTGCGGGGATAAAAATGCTCCGTTATCTTGGCTTTGAGCCGCCGATAAATGCGGGACTTTGTCTTGGCGAGGGAACGGGCGGAGTGCTGCTGCTGCCTATGCTTGACGCTGCAATGGCGGTGTATGATTCCTCACATTCATTCGATAATCTGTCTATTGAAAAATATAAGGAGCTGTAAATGCTTACTCTGATTACGGGCGGGAGCAAGTGCGGAAAGTCTTCCATTGCGGAGGATATTTTATCACTTGTTCGGAGCAGGAAGATATATATTGCCACAATGGAACCGTATTGTGACGAGGCTCACAAGGCTATTGAGAGACACAGGAAAATGCGTCTTGGCAAGGGCTTTGAGACTATTGAAAAATACACGGATATTCAAGATGTGACCGTTCCGAACGGCTGTGGGGTACTTCTCGAATGTGCCTGCAACCTTATGGCAAATGAGATGTTTTCGGCAGGTGAAAGTGACCCTGTGAGCAAGATCACAAGGGGCATTGCTCATTTGAATGAAAATGCTTCTGAGGTCATAATCGTTACAAATTCCGTTGGCGGTGACGGCATTATCTATCCTGCTGAAACTATGGAATATATAAAAAATATGGGGAATTTAAACTGCGCTCTGGCACAGATGTCTGACAGAGTTATCGAAGCGGTTTATGGCATTCCCGTTATGCTGAAAGGAAGTCTGCCCGAATGCTTTTCAAATCGCTGATATCGGCTTTTTCAATGTATTCACGGATACCGATGCCGCAAATTGAATGGAAAGAGGAGAACAGGAGATATGCACTCTGCTTTTTCCCTCTTATCGGTGCGGTCATCGGGGGACTTATACTGTTGTGGCAGTATATTTGCATAAAGCTCGGCATAGGCAGCCTGCTTTTCGGGGCTGTCAGTGCTGTTATTCCCATAATCGTAACTGGGGGCATTCATCTTGACGGTTTTTGCGATGTGAGCGATGCAAAGGCTTCCTGTGCGCCTAAGGAACGTGCTTTGGAGATAATGAGCGATTCGCATATCGGTGCATTTGCGGCAATTTCTCTTGGAGTTTATCTTTTGCTTGACGCTGCATTTTTTTCCGAGATAAATAACTTCAGAGCCTCGACAATTGCATCGCTCAGCTTTGTTATTTCAAGGTCACTGAGCGGTCTTGCGGCTGTCACATTCAGGTGTGCAAAAAAAGAGGGCGCATTGCAGAGCTTTGCAAAACCTGCTCATAAGAATGCAACTGTGGCGGCTTTGACGGTCATACTTGTTATCGGCATTGCGGCAATGATATGCATTTATCCTGCGGCGGGCATTGCGGGGGCTGTGGGTGCGCTGGGAACATTTATGTATTACAGGACATTTTCATACAAGCGCTTTGGTGGCATAACAGGAGACCTTGCGGGATATTTTTTGCAGATATGCGAGCTTTCGTCCCTTGTGTGCATAGTTTTGGCGGATAAAATAATCACTCATATTTGAGAGAATTGAGGTAAGACTTATGATGCTTATTATCGGCGGTTCATACGAGGGCAAGACCGAATATGCCGAAGCTGTTGGGATATCCGATATATGCGACGGCGAAACAGCGGGCTTTGATGAGATAAAAAAGCATAAGTGTGTTAAAAACTATCAGATGCTTGTGAAAAGACAGCTTGAAGCGGGGCTTGACCCGTTAAATGAAGTGGAGAAGCTTTTTGATGAATGTCCCGACATCGTAATTATTTCCACGGAAATAGGCTGCGGCATTGTTCCTATTGAAAAGTCGGAGCGGATATGGCGTGAAACTGTGGGTAAGGTCTGCTGTTTTATTGCGGCGAAAAGCCAAAAGGTGATACGGATAAGCTGCGGTATTGCGAGTGTTATAAAAGGAAACGGGTGAGATTTGACAATGAAAATTATCTTTATCCGTCACGGAAAGACGGGTGGTAATCTTAGAAAAGCATACATTGGAAGAACTGATGAGAGCTTGTGTTCTAAGGGCATATCAGAGCTTGAAAAGAAGCGTTATCCTGCGGCTGATATTGTTGTTTCAAGCCCTATGAAACGCTGTATTGAAACGGCTGAGATTATTTATCCCAAAGTGCCAGTTAAAATATATGACGACCTGAGAGAATGTGATTTTGGGGATTTTGAGGGCAAAAATTATGATGAGTTAAATGGTGATGCCGACTATCAGGCGTGGATAGGCAGCGGCGGAAAAATGCCGTTCCCCAATGGTGAAGCTCACGTCGATTTCACGGAAAGATGCTGTAATGCGTTTACAAAAGCGGTCTCTGAAAATGGCGGCAGGGTCATTGCTTTTGTGGTTCACGGAGGAACGATAATGTCCGTGCTTGAACGCTTTGCGGAGCCTAAAAAGGGTTATTATGATTATATGATAAAAAACAGCTGCGGATATGTGACTGAATTTAACGACGGAAAAATAAGGATATTGGAAGAAATATGAAAGGAGTGCTGTAGTATGCCCGTATTGCCCCTTGTTATAGGTTTTCTGCTTGACTGTATTCTTGGCGACCCTTACACAATGCCCCACCCTGTAAGGCTCATTGGCACACTTATATCAAAGCTTGAAGTGTTTTTCAGAAACAGGGTAAGCGATGAAAAAAAGGCAGGGCTGTTCCTGTGCATTTCTGTGCTTTTGATATCAACAGCCGTTCCTGCGCTGATACTCATAATTTGCTATAAGATACACATTATTCTCGGAATTGCTGTTGAGAGCATTTTTTGCTATTACCTTATTGCGGCAAGGTGTCTCAGAGATGAGAGTATGAAGGTCTACAAGGCTATCAAAAATGATGATACTGAAACTGCAAGATGCGCCGTGTCGATGATAGTGGGCAGAGACACCAACGTGCTTGACAGAAACGGTATAATCCGTGCGGCGGTGGAAACTGTGGCGGAAAACACTTCTGACGGCGTTACGGCTCCGCTTTTCTATATGGCTTTCGGTGGAGCTGTTCTCGGATTTTTCTACAAGGCCGCAAACACTATGGATTCTATGATAGGCTACAAAAATGACAAGTATCTGAACTTCGGAAGAGCGGCTGCAAAGCTTGATGATGTGCTGAATTATATCCCCTCACGCTTTACTGCTCTGCTAATGATAATGTCAGCATTTTTTCTCGGACTTGACGGTGATAATGCTTTCAGGATATGGCAGAGGGACAGGCGAAATCACGCAAGCCCCAATTCCGCTCAGACCGAATCGGCTGCGGCAGGAGCACTTGGAGTACAGCTTGCGGGTAATGCATATTATTTCGGAAAGCTCTGCGAAAAGCCGTACATCGGTGATCCTGTGAGAGAAATTGAGAAAGAGGACATCAGGCGGGTAAACAGAATGATGTATGTTTCGTCGGTGCTTATGCTTGTCTGCGCCTGTGTCGTCAGAATGGTGATATCGTATTTATTCGGAGGTATCTGATATGGATAAATATGAACATGGGGGAGATATTTATTCGAGAAACATCAAGCTTGATTTTTCTGCGAATATAAATCCCCTCGGAATGAGCGATAATGTTATTGAAGCTTTGCACAGGTCAGTGGAGATGTGCAGAAACTATCCCGACCCGATGTGCAGGGAGCTTTGCAATAAGCTTGGCGAAAATGAAAATGTTCCGAGTGAATATATTCTTTGCGGGAATGGTGCGGCTGACCTCATATACAGATGTGTTTATGCAGCCCGTCCGAAAAAGGCTCTCCTTGCCGCTCCCACATTTTCGGAATATGAACGTGCCCTTGAAGCGTTTGACTGTGAGATAAGCTTTTTTGACCTCTTGGAAGAAAATAAATTTGAGCTTACAGGTGATATTATCCCCTATATTGAGGGAATGGATATACTGTTTTTGTGCACGCCCAATAATCCCACAGGCGGGCTTATCGAGCCGCAGCTTCTTTATGATATTGCGGACAAGTGCCGTGAAACGGGGACAAGGCTTATTCTCGATATGAGCTTTCTTGATTTCAGCGAGAGAGCGGCGGAATATTCGATGACAGGACTTCTTGAAAAGGGTGCTGTTATTATCAAGGCTTTTACCAAAATGTATTCTATTCCTGGGCTCAGGCTTGGATATATGCTTTGTGCTAATGATGATTATAGGGAAAGAGTAAGGCGGTCGGGACAGAGCTGGAGCGTTAGCATTCCCGCTCAGGCGGCAGGGCTTGCGGCTCTTGATGAAGAGGATTTTGTTAGCAAAACAGTGATATATATATCACGTGAAAAGCGGTATATAAACGATAATATGGGCAAATTTCCCGTAATAGACTTCTTCCCTTCGGAAGCAAACTTCCTGCTTTTCAAGTCTGAAAAGCCTATTGAGGAAATACTGCTCAAATATGACATTGCCATACGTTCCTGCAAAAATTTCAGGGGACTTGGCGAAAACTTTTACCGAATGGCAGTCAAAAGCCACGAGGACAACCTAAGACTTATTTTTTTACTGAGAAAGGAGTTATCCGATGGCTCTGAAGCTTATGATCCAGGGTACCATGTCGAACGCTGGGAAAAGCTTTTTCTCCGCAGCACTTTGCAGAATCTTTTGTGAGGACGGATATTCCTGTGCACCGTTCAAATCCCAGAATATGGCACTGAACTCGTTTATAACCTCCGAGGGGCTTGAAATGGGACGTGCTCAGGCTATGCAGGCTGAGGCTGCCTGCGTTGAGCCGTCTGTGCTTATGAATCCCATACTTTTAAAGCCCACCTCCGATGTGGGTTCACAGGTCATTGTAAATGGCAGAGTCAGGGGAAATATGCGGGCTTCCGAGTATTTCAGAAACAAAAAGCAGTTTATTCCCGAAATTATGGAGGCATTCAATGAGCTTGACAAAAAACACGATATTATTGTTATCGAGGGGGCTGGAAGCCCTGTTGAGCTTAATCTGAAGGCTGATGATATTGTCAATATGGGAATGGCGAAGCTTGCGGGAGCGCCTGTTCTCCTTGTTGGGGACATTGACCGTGGAGGCATTTTTGCGCAGCTGTTGGGAACGCTTATGCTCCTTGAAGAAGATGAGCGACGAATGGTGAAAGGACTTGTGGTGAACAGGTTCAGAGGTGACAAGTCGCTTTTTGATGACGGGTGCAGGATACTTGAGGAAAAGGGAAATGTTCCTGTTGCGGGAGTTGTTCCATACATCAAGTGTGATATTGATGATGAGGACAGCCTTTCAGACAAGCTCGAAAACAGAGAAAAAGGACTTGTAAACATTGCGGTCATTCGTCTGCCGAGAATATCAAATTTTACCGATTTTGACGTGTTCAATCAGTATGACGGAGTATCGGTGAGCTATGTTACAAAGCCATCGGAAATATCCGAAGCCGATATGATAATTATTCCCGGGACAAAAAGCACTATCTCAGATATGAAATGGCTGAGAGAAAGCGGCAGTGAAGCGGCTGTGATAAGGGCTGCCGAAAAGGGTGTGCCTATTTTCGGCATATGCGGCGGATATCAGATGCTTGGAAAAATTATAAGTGACCCTGATAACACCGAGGGCGGCGGCGAGATAAGGGGAATGGGTCTGCTGCCCTGCACAACTGTGTTCCATTCGGAAAAAACAAGGACCCAGATATCGGGCGTTATGGGAACTCTCACAGGTCCCCTTGCATCGCTTTCGGGCAAAAGCTTTTCGGGATATGAGATACATATGGGCAAAACTGCTGTTGAGGGCAACTGCCTGTCACGCTTTGAAAACGGCATATACGACGGCTGTAATGTAAAAAATATTTACGGCAGCTATGTTCACGGATTGTTTGACAGCACCGAGATATCCCGTGAGATAGTTATGGCGCTCTTTAAATCAAAGGGTCTCACATATGGCGGAAAAGCTATTGGCAGGCAGGAATACAAGGAAACCCAGTACAAACTTCTTGCCGACAGTGTTCGTGCAAATATTGATATGAAGCTGATTTACAATATTCTTAATGAAAAGCTGTGATGAAAATGAGTGAAAACAAGGGACTTATCCATATTTACTGCGGTGACGGAAAGGGAAAGACTACGGCTGCACTGGGGCTTGCCATAAGGGCAGCCGGGGCGGGAAAAAAAGTGCTTTTGGTTCAGCTTTTGAAGGGCAATCCCACTTCGGAGCTTGAAAGCTTGGCTATTATCCCTAATATAACTGTTATTCGCCCCGAAAAGAACTTTGGATTTACTTTTAATATGACTGATGAGCAGAAAGCGGAGCTTACGGATATCCATAACAGGCTGCTTGATAAAGCATTTAATGCAATGACTGTGGGTGAGTTGGATATGCTCATCATTGATGAGTTTTTCGGAGCGTACAATAAAAAGCTTGTTAACATTGATACAGCGGATAAAGTGTTTTTTCAAAAAAATGAACAGTGTGAGCTTATTTTGACGGGAAGAGACCCACAAGAAAAATTTATCTCCGCAGCGGATTATGTCAGCGAGATAAAATGCGTAAAGCACCCGTATATACAGGGAATAAAGGCTCGGAAGGGGATAGAATATTGAAGCTCGAATATGTAAGACCCGAGGACATTGAAAAAAGAAGCTTTGAGATAATCGCATCGGAGATAGCTGAAAGGGGAGTTGAGCTTGACCCTAAAATTGCCCCGGTCCTTATGAGGGTGATACACACAACAGCGGATTTTGATTATCTTGAAAATCTGAAATTTTCAGAAAATGCTGTTGATACGGCGCTGAAGGTGCTTGAAAGCGGTGCATATATCGTGACGGACACAAATATGGCACTTTCGGGAATAAACAAAACGGCGCTGAAAAAACTTGGCTGTGAGGCATTTTGCTATATGGCTGACCCTGATGTTGCTGCGGCGGCAAAGGGAAATGGCGTTACAAGAGCCTGCGCATCTGTTGAGAAAGCGGCAAGGCTTGAGGGAAAGCCGCTGATACTTGTTTCGGGAAATGCTCCTACATTCCTCATCAGGGCAAGAGAGCTTATGGACGCAGGGGAGCTTTCACCCGCGCTTGTTATTGCGATGCCTGTGGGATTTGTGAATGTTGTGCAGTCAAAGGAGCTTATTATTTCATCGGGAGCGGAATATATAGCTGCCCGTGGCAGGAAAGGCGGCAGCAATGCGGCGGCTTCAGTGGTAAATGCGCTGATGTATATGCTCACAAGGTAAAAAAACGCAGCCCTTTTCGGACTGCATTTTTTATACTTACTTTAAATTATAAATCCCTTTTCACGGACGGTATTTTCAACCATTGTGACATATTTATCGCAAAGCTCCTTGGTCGGAGCTTCTGCCATAATTCTGAGAAGTGGTTCTGTTCCGCTGGGACGGACAAGCATTCTGCCGTTTGTTCCAAGCTCTTCCTCGGCTTTTTTAACAGATGCTATAACATCAGGGTCATTCAGAACGGCATTTTTATCGGTAACTCTTACATTTTTAAGAAGCTGTGGATAGATGGTCAGGGGAGCGCAGAGCTTTGCAAGTGTGCTCTTTTTGCTGCACATTACCTGCATAAGCTTGATAGCTGTGATTATGCCGTCACCTGTGTTGGCATATTTGCTGAAAATGATATGTCCCGAATTTTCACCGCCAAGCTTGTAGCCGTGCTCGTTCATACATTCATAAACGTATTTATCGCCTACAGCAGTCTTTTCATAATTGATGCCCAGCTCATCAAATGCCTTGTAAAGACCGATGTTTGACATTACTGTGGTGACAACAGTATTATGTTCAAGAGTGCCTTTTTCTTTCATATAGCTGCCGTAAATGTAGAGTATCTTATCGCCGTCAACAACATCGCCGTTCTCATCAACGGCAAGGCAGCGATCAGCGTCGCCGTCAAAGGCAAAGCCTGCATCAAGCTGCTGCTCCTTAACAAGCTCCTGAAGTCCCTCAATGTGGGTAGAGCCGCAGTTTGTATTGATATTCAGTCCGTCAGGATCATTGTTTATAACATAAGTTTTTGCACCCAGAGCGTCAAAAACACTTTTGGCAATATTGAAGGAAGAGCCGTTTGCACAGTCAAGACCTATTCTCTTACCCTTTAACGAATACACTGCAAGAGAAATAAGATAGCCGATGTAACGGTTTCTGCCTGCCGAATAATCGGTAGCACAGCCAATTTTGTCTCTTTCCGCAAAAGGTATCTCGGGATATTCGCCGTCTATGTACTTTTCGATTTCAAGGATAACGCTTTCTTCAAGCTTCTCGCCCTTGTTGTTGAAAAGCTTGATGCCGTTGTCATAATAGGGGTTGTGGCTTGCGGATATCATAATTCCGCAGTCAAAATCATCTGTGCGGACAACGTAGGACACGCAAGGGGTAGTGGTCACGTGCATAAGGCTTACGTCCGCTCCCGAAGCTGTAAGACCTGCCACAAGGGCATATTCAAACATATATGAGCTTCTGCGGGTATCCTTGCCGATGACCACAGAGCAGCGGTGATCCTTTCCGTAATAATGACCGATAAATCTGCCTATCTTAAAGGCGTGTTCAACGGTGAGAGTCTTGTTGGCTTCGCCACGGAAGCCGTCAGTTCCGAAATATTTAGGCATTGTCATTCTCCGTTCAGTTGTATTTTTTATATTATATGTTATTATCACTAAGCAGTAATGATGTAAACAATTTCAAGAATAATTTTACCATTTTATCTCCCGCTTGTCAACAAAAAAGCCTTTAAAAATAGTAACAATACGGTTACAGTCGGAACACAAAGCGGTACATTTATTGACAGCTTTTTTTGACGGTGTTATACTGTTAATAAATATATTTGACAGGGGGACGGTTTATGAAGAAAAAATATTTTGCGTCGGCTCTTTTGGCATTGATCCTTACTGCCTGCGGAAATGAAAATGTGGAAACAGAGGAAACGGATATAGTTGAAAGCTCGGTCAACTCCCAATCGGTCAGCATTGTGACTGAGATCTCTGATGCGGTTGATGATACGGCGGAGCAGACAGCAGAAAACAGTGATATTACAGAGATTCAGACCTCTGATTCAGCTGTCGAAGCAACAGAAAACGAAAAAGCATTCAGCTCATACATTGACCTCTCTGAATTTGCGGACGAGGGATATTACACAGGCAGCTTCGGGGTATCGGCGGGAGATATCCTTATTGTAAAATATTGCTTTGCTCCGAATGGTGAAACCGATGCAAAGCCCGATTATATTGCGGGAATATCCTTTGATGACAAGTCTCAGCTTTTCAGAATTGATGCACTGTCCTCGGATTTTTATTTTTCTGATATCATTTCTGACGGAAAAAATGGCGCAAGTATTTTTATGACAGACAGGGCGGGAGAAAAATCCACCCTTATTGAATTTGACACAAGAGGAAATCACACCATTACCGAAGGAGTTTCATCAGATGATTACGTTTATTCCTGGGGTGACAAAGCGGTAAAATGCGTAAACGGAAGTATTGTCAATGCATCTGACGGCACTGTGCTCTGCGCACGGACGGACGAGGAGGACGACCCCTATTTTGTTAAGAGCAAGACATATCGTTTCGGTATGCCCCTTGATGATGACCGCTTTCTTGTCAACCGCAGCGGATATGAATGGGCAGACGGTGTGGAAATTTATGATTTTCACACCAATACTCTTACAGAGCTGCCGGACAGTGCCAATACCACTACATTCGGAGTCCATAACGGATTGATATATACTGTTGACAGCTTCGACGGGGTATGTACGAACATTTATACCTATGCCCCCGATGAGCCTGTTAAAAAAGACTTCTGCGGCTCACCCTTTGAGCTTCAGATGAATGATATGATCTACTACAAAATGCCAGAGGACGGCAGCTTTATTGCGGCGGTGTACTCTCCTTTTTATGAAAATGATGCTGAACCGAGATTTGCTATTCTTGACGCTGATACGGGTGAGATCATTGATGAATATGTAGTTCCCGATATAAACATCATTTACCCGCCTTTTTTCAGCGACAGCTATATGTGTCTGCTGGGCGAGAGGGATATTGTTTATTATACTGAGATGCCGAAAGAAAATTTTAAGCTTGATGATACGGGAGACACTGTTGAACTTAGCTTGGATTTCCTCGGAAATAAAAAGGTAATATCATCATATGACAAGTCAATAAGCTGGAATCCTGACCAATATGAAATGAACGATTTTACAAATGTACTGGGTTACAGTGGAGTTAAATTCAGCACGGTTTCGGAAGCATCACATTCTTCATATAATGCCTATATAGCTGTTATTGGCGGCGAACCTGTCTGCATTGCAGAAAGCTTCGGCTATGGAGCGGAGGGAAAAGACTATACTGCTGATATTGACGGAGATGGAGAAAATGAATTTATCTGCAACTGTTTCTATGCCGGTGACGGAGTGCGTGAATGCAGGATATACAAGAGGTTTGGCAGTGAAGTGCGTGAAGCCTCGGGAAGTGATCTTATTCCCGATGATATAATTGCGGAGCAGACTAAGTCAAATAATATCTATTCCGTATATATTCCCGAAACAAACAAATTAATATGCGGTTTTGTTCATAACAATGAGGTCACGGAAAGGGAATACGGAGCGGAGGAAATTGCCGGACTTAGCTTTGATAAAGTTTCTGTTGAACTCCACACAGATGCATAAAATAAGACCCGCATTCATATATTTGACTATATGCTTAAATTGAAAGGTCGGATATGAATGCCAAGAGTTTTTTTGAGCCCGTCCACTCAGGAGTGGAATAAATATGTCACAGGCGGCAATGAGGAGCAGTATATGAATATGCTTGCCGATCTTATGGAGCCGTATATGCTTGCTTCGGGGATAAGCTTTACCAGAAATGATCCTGCAAGAAATGTTAACGGAGCCATTCAGGATTCAAACAACGGCTGGTATGACGTTCATCTTGCTCTTCACACCAATGCAGGCGGGGGACAGTATGCGGGAGTTACAAGGGGGATAGAGATTTACTATTCTCCCTATTCCGATTACAGCCGCCGCCTTGCGACCATTATCGCAAACAATATGGAGACCATTTATCCCATTCCCTCAAAGGTCAGCACCATTCCCACAACGTCCCTTGCAGAGGTGACAAGAACAAGAGCTGTTGCTGTTCTGGCGGAGCTTGGCTATCACGATAATTACGAGGACGAAGCCTGGATAAAGAATAATCTCGAAGCAATTGCAAGAACTATGGTGCAGTCGCTGTGCGATTATTTCGGCATTCCCTTTGTGGAGCCTTCGGCGGTGAGAACGGGGACTGTGCGGACAGATGGTTCAAATCTCAATATAAGAAGCTACCCCTCTATTGACAGCACCATAATCGGAAAGATACCAAACGGCGCACAGGTGAATATCTACGGCGAGACGGATAACTGGTATGTTGTGAAATACAACGAAACAACGGGCTATTCGGCTATGGATTTTATTACGGTGAACTGACTTGACTAATCGACATTAAAGGATTATAATATACATATGGAAACGGAGGGGCAATGTAAGATAGCCCCATAAGAAAGGAAATGATAAGATGTCACAGGAAAAGGCACTTGTGCTTTCAAGCGGAGGAGTGGACAGCACCACTTTGCTCGCTCTTGCCTGCGAAAAATATGGACGTGAAAATGTGGTGGCGCTCTCCATTTTTTACGGTCAGAAGCATAAAAAGGAGCTGGAGGCGGCTGACAAGACTGCAAAATATTATAACGTTGAGCACATAGCTCTTGACCTCTCCACAATTTTTCAGTATTCCGACTGCTCGCTGCTTGCGGGTTCAAAAACTGAGATACCTCACGAGACTTATGCGGAGCAGCTGGAAAAAACTGACGGCTCTCCCGTGTCAACATATGTTCCGTTCAGAAACGGACTGTTTCTTTCAGCGGCTGCAAGCGTGGCTCTTTCAAAGGGCTGCTCTGTGCTTATGTACGGCGCACACGCTGATGATGCTGCGGGAAATGCATATCCCGACTGCTCGGAGGCTTTTGTTGACGCAATGAACAAAGCGGTCTATGAGGGCAGCGGCGGTCAGCTGAAAATTTCTGCGCCATTTGCGGGAATGAACAAGGCTGCTGTTGTGGCTGAAGGAAAGCGTCTCGGCGTGCCTTATGAACTTACGTGGAGCTGCTATGAGGGCGGAGATGAGCCTTGCAGGGTCTGCGGAACCTGCCGTGACAGACGAGCGGCTTTTCTTGCCAACGGAATTGATCTTTACTGATAAAATTGTCAGCCTGTCGTTTTTTGACAGGCTGATTTCTGTTTATAGAAAAATGCGGCACTGACAAGCAGTACCGCACGTTATGTTCACATCATAATATAAGCAAGAGCGGCAAGTATCACCCAGTCTGCACCGCTTCTTGCAAGTATCACGATAAGCGCTATAAGTATGAGTTTTTCCTCGCCAAGCTCTTTTATCCCCAGCATTGACAAAATATTGCTGCCCGACTGTTTATTTTCGGCTGGTATATTTTTGGGTGAGGGTTCAGCGGGTGTCGGGGGAGGTGTATTCTGCGGGGGGGGAGCATTCTGAGGACGATTGCTGTTATTTATGGGACGGTTTCTTTGCGGCATTGCCTGCTGCCCGTAGTTCATATTTCCATAGGTGGGACGCTGCTGCCCGAATCCACGGGGAGAATATCCGTATGGATTATTTTCAGCCAATTTGTCCACACCCTTTCAAGATGATTTTATACCGAGACAGCATTTACAATAGCTTATCAAGATTATTCAGCATACCACTTTTTTTCAGCTCGTTGAAAACAGCGTACATTTTCAGAAATTTCACTGCTTTGTCAGCTCTTGCCTGACGTTCGGAGCTGAGATAGGGCTTCAGCGCAAGGATAAGGGAGCGGTTTTTGTCGTCACCGCCTGCTGCCGAAACTGCTCCCATAATGCTCATAAGCATTGCAGGGTCAAAGCCGTCGGAGCTGCCGCTTTCGGAACCTGCATCAGTGTTTTTATCCTGAGAGCTGTCTCCCGTTTCATCTTTGAGCATATCCGCAAGCTCCTGAATCTGCCGCAGACTTTCGGGATCGCCGAGAACGGAGCTAAGCATATCGTTCATATTGTCCATAATCGGCACCTCCCGTTAAATATATTACTTTCCGCCTGTCAGCTTTTTATAAAGCGCCTGTGCCTGAGGAGCACTCATCATTTTTTCAAGCAGCTGAGGGTTTGACAGCACCTGATTGAACTTTTTCGCCTCATCGGGTTTCATATTCTTCATTGCGTTGTCAAATTTGCCCTGCATAAGCTCCTGTCTAAGCTTTTCAGGCGGAACGCCAAGCTTGCCGCTCACGGTTTTAAGAAGTGCATCAACATTCTGCGGATTTGTTCCTTTGATATCCATAGGTCACAGCCTGCCTTTCAAGTAAATTGGTTGTTCAGAAATAATATATTTTTTCTTTATTATTTTATGATCTGTCTCTTATACACATCTCCGAGCCCACGAGACGCTACGCTATCT